>JBCCUH010000084.1:0-7854 GCA_039197405.1 Pseudomonadota bacterium | reverse complement strand
GTGACCGGGCTGATACTGCACGTCGACCTTCTCTACGATCGGGTCTTCACCGGACAGGGCCTTGTCGATGTTCCACTTCACCACCTGACTGTCGAGGAAGAGCGTGGTAAAGCAGTTGCCTTGCCCGTCAAATGCGGTGTGAAGCGGCCCAAGCCCCAGCTGCGGCTCGGCGACAATGCAGTCACGCGGCTCGATCTTGTCGGCAAACAAATCGTCAAGCTTGGTCACATCCATGACCGAAACCGTCGGAGAGAGCTTGCCCGCAATCATGACATGTTTGCCGTCAGGCGCGGTGTTGATCCCATGCGGCGAGTTGGGGATCGGAATGTACCGGGTGTACTTCTTGTTCGACCCTTTGCGACCGTCGATCACAGGCACGCCATTAAGCACCTGCACATCGCCAGAGGCGACACCGGCTTCGATTTCCTTCAGGTTGAAGACAACGACGTGGTCGGTTTCATTCGCTGTCATCTCAGACAGGTTCATGCCCATTTCCGAGTTATACGATGTCGAGAAGGCGTATTTGCCCTGATAGTCGCAATCGGTGTTGTCGAGGTTGCCCGAAACCATGACTTGCCACGCGACTTTCATCTCATCGCCATCAATGGCCGAGAAGATGTTCACGTATTTTGACGGATCGTCCAGCACGTCACCATCGTTGACCAGCGGCGCCTCATGTTCGCCATTGGCAAAGACATAGCCGGTACGCGGGTATTTCTGCGGACGCATGCCGTGAATGTCATGCGCATTCGGGATCTCGATGATCTTGTCGCATTTCATAATGTCGCAGCGCACGCGGGCAACACGGGTGTTGGCCTTGTCGTTCATGAACAGATAGCGCCCGTCATAGGTGCCGTCGGTAAAACTCATGTGCGGGTGGTGAAGATCGCCGTTGTCGTAGGTCTCTTTTCCGTTGGCGGCGAGAAACTCCTTGGTTTTTGGCAAGAGGCCTTCGGTCAGGATCTTCTTGGATTCGTTCGTCTGGCCCCAGCCGGTTGCAGAGCAGCGGTTGAAGACCGGAACGCGCATCAACTCGCGCATGGACGGCACGCCGAGAATGCGCAGCTCGCCGGTTTGGCCAGATGACCAAAAGCCGTAATACTCATCCAGCTCGCCGGGTTCGAGAGCGAACTTTCCGGCAGCACGGGCCGGTGTCGCTGACATCAGTGTCGCAGCAGCACCGCTGGCGGCAAGCAGCCCGCCGGTGGCGGTGGCGCCAAGCATCCCCCTTCGGGTCATCGCCAATTCTTTAAATGTGTCTGACATTGATTTGGTCTCCTTTATGAATTCAGGGTTTCCGACGCAGGCATCGGGGCTTTGCGTTTGAGGAAGGCATCGGGCTGCGCTGCAGAGGCGCCTCTTTTCATCTTCTTGATGACGACCGGGCATTTTGCCTTGGATTGGTAGAGCACCTGACAGTGCAGACAGTTCACGCATTCGTTGGGGTTGATCTCGCCGGTCGGGTGGATCGCCTGGATCGGGCATTCGTTCCGGCACAGCTGACAAGGGTTGCCGCAGGCGTGGTAACGCTTGAGCCATTCGAACATGCGGATCCGGGCCGGGATCGCCAGCGCCGCACCAAGCGGGCAAAGATAGCGGCAGTAAAACCGTTCGACAAACAGCCCGATCAGCAACAGCACCAGCGCAAAGACGACAAACGGCCAGTCGCGCACAAATTTGAGGATGATCGCCGTTTTGAACGGCTCGACCTCGGCCAGTTGCTCGGCCAGCGGGATCGATGCCAGCGAGACGCCGAAAAGGCCAAGAAAGATCATGTACTTCAGCGGCCACAGCCGTTCGTGCAAGCCCCAAGGGATGGTCCATTGCGGCACTTTGAGTGCACGGGCGATTTTGTTGGTAAGTTCCTGCAGCGCACCGAAGGGGCACAGCCAGCCGCAATAGGCGCCGCGTCCCCAGAACAGAAGGGCGGCTGCAATCGCAAACCACTGTATGAACACCAGCGGATCCAGCAGGAAGGCTTCCCAGGTAAAGCCCGACCGTAGGCTGCCGGCCAATGCCATGAGGTTGACGACGCTGAGCTGGGCGTTTGCGTACCAACCGATGAAACACAGGCTCATCGTCAGATACCCAATGCGGAGCCAATAGAAGACACGCTCATTCGCGGTGGCCTGAAACTGGAAGAAGAATATCCCGGTCAGCACCAGCAGCATGACGCCGAGAACCCCGATTTCAACGGTCCGGTCACGCCAGATACGCTGCCAGAGCGCGGCTTTCGCTGCCGCTTCGGCGCTGGCGTCTTCAACGATTGACGGCGGCGCTGTCACCGGCAACAGGTACCGCTCGGGCAGGGCATAGCCAAGATCGAACGTCAGAAAGGTCTTTTCCACCGCTCCGACCGCCCGCTGCGTCAGCAGTTGAATCCGGAAAGGCTGGGTTGGATCGAAGTCGCTTTTCGCGGGAATCCTGAACAGGTCCAGCTCCTGAAAGCTTGGGCTGTCAGGGGCCGCAAGGGCGCGAACACGGCGGTTCTGCTTGTCGTTCCACCGCACCGCATTGTCGCCCTGAATCAACTGTATCCGGTCAAACAGCCCACCGCGCACATAGCCCGAGCCTTTGTACGAATACGTGCCGCGCCCCAGCAGCAGGACCGCCTCTTCACCCTCGTCCAGCCACTTGGTCAGATTGGCATATTCCGCCTCGCCCAGCAGGCTAAGCCCGATAGACGGGGTGCTGACAAGCGCGGCATACATGTCAATAAATGTTTTGTCCGGCGCACCTTTTTCCGGGTTGTCGATTGCCCGCGCATCGCCTGAGGCCTCAAATGCTGCGTTGATCTGCCCGACATCCAGCGAAAGCCTGCGCACAGAACCATCGCCGGTCAGCGTTGCCCAATCGGCAATATCGGTGTTTGCCAGATCAACTTCGCGCTTGGGGCCATCCTGCAACGGCGCGGACAGCCCACCCAGCCCAAGCGCGCGCGATACCTTGATGCCTGCGCGCACCAGCGAATCGTCAATCACCATGATGGTAACGGTGGCGCCTGAAATAATGTCCAGCTCGTGGGCGCTGCCGCCGGACGCGGCCTCTTGTTTCAGATCAAGCCCTTTGTAGCCTTCGGTCAGGGCTTCGATTTTGGCGTTGGGTATGCCGATCAGAACGATCGGTTCAGAGTGTTTGACCAGCTCCACACCGGTCAGCACCGCCTCCGGCGAAAGCGCCGCGACCACATGGATCGGTTTGCCCGAATAGCCGGTCGTGCCGACAAAATCCGATGTCAGAAAGGCCCAGGCGACGGTCTCGCCGGCTTTCATGACAGGTGCCACAGCAATGTCGTCCCGAATGGCACCGAAGGCATCGGCACCCTCGAACAGCTGCGCAGGCTCGATTTTCGTCAGAAAGCTTTCAAGCGTGTCGGCCCTTGCGCTGTGCACCGTGACGCTCAGCGCAGCAACGAAAGCCACGATTGCGCAGGCAACCCGGAGAAATTCTCTTTTGATCATAGGGCGGGTTTAGCACCGCCTGTGCTGCGAACTTTGTCTTAGCACAAACACCAGCCAACAAAGGCGCAGAATTTCCGCGACCGGTCACCCTTTTTCGCTGGCGTGCAGCCGCAGCAAACTCAGGTCATGACCACGCGGTTGCCCGGCGCAATCCGGCGCCGCGCGCAAAGATGCGTCAGGCGAGTATCGCCGCCAGCTCCACGCGGGCGCGTTTGCGCTGCAACTCGACGTGCCCCAGTGGCGTCCAGCCAATGAAAGTGGTTTCGATACTGTCATTGCGCAGCGCAGCTTTCAGCGCGCTTTCAATGCCGCGGCGGTCTTTCTTGGGCATTGGCGCAAGGTCAAGCACGATCTGACCGCCCAGCCCGCGCACTCGCAAGGCGCGGGGCAGCGCTTTGGCCAGAGCGAAATTGGCCTTGGTGCCAGCGGCGGGCGATGTGTCGCTGCCGGTGTTCACATCCACCGCCACCAACGCGCGGGTGGGCTCTACATAGGCGAAAGCACCGCCGCCCAGACCAATGCGCGCGCCCTTTGCGTCTTCCAGCGCATCAAGCACGCCGCACTCTTCAAAACAGCCCGCGTGGGTGACCACCTCGGCAGGGTCGGCCCAATCGCGCCAGGCCAGAACGTGCGGCCCGTCGCCTTCGGCCAAAATCGCAGCGCTCTTGCTTTCGTCGCCTATTACGCGCTGCGCCAGGTGCAGCATCGTCAGCAGATCATCGGCGATCTCGGCATCCTCTGCTTCGGCGCAGGACGACCGCAGGATGATACCATGGGGAATGTCCGCGACAGTGGCATGCACCACCGCGAGGATCTCTTCGCGCCGGTCCTCATCGCGGATCGCGCGCGAGATATTCAAACCCGGCGCGCCCGGTGTGACGATCACGTAGCGGGACTTGAAGAGCAGGCGGTGGGTCACGGGGATCGCCTTGCCCGGCTCGGCATAGCCGGTGACCTGCACCAGCAACGTATCACCCGGCGCCATGCCCTTGACGCCGCGCAGAAACCCCATGCCATCTGGGGTTTTGACGAACATTCCGCCTTGTCCTTTGACAGGGCGATCCGCAACGCAGCGATAAACCGTGCCGGGGGCCGGGGCATCGGCAGCGACAAGCAGATCTTCTAGCTGGCCATCAACCATCAGCGCAGCAGCCTCGCGGCCCTCGATGTGGTCAAGACAGATCGTGCGCCCTTTCATGTGCTTGCTCCATGCATGGCGTAGCCTGCCGCCTGCAACAGCGCCGCGGTTTCCGCCAGCGGCAGGCCGACTACCGCGCTGAACGAGCCGCTGATCCAGGGGATGAATGCCGACGCAGGCCCCTGAATGGCATAACCGCCTGCCTTGCCTTGCCAGTCGTTCGTGGCAAGATAGGCGTTCAGCTCAGCGTCACTGAGATTTTTCAGGCGCACTTTGGTGACCACATCCTTTTCCCAGATGCGCGTTGGCGTTTTGACCGCCACAGCCGTGATTACCCGGTGGCGGCGCCCGGAAAGGGCCAGCAGAAACTCCGCCGCTTCCCCTGCATTTTCAGGTTTGCCCAGAATGCGGCGCCCTAGGGCGACAGTGGTATCCGCGCAAAGCACCACCTCATCGGCCGCACAGTCCGACGCCTGGGCTTTCTCGCGGGCCATGCGCGCGCAATAGGGACGGGGCAACTCGCCCTTCAAAGGCGTTTCATCAATATCCGGGGCGCGGATCGCCTCCGGCACCAGACCGATCTGCGCCAAAAGCTCGCGCCGCCGGGGGCTGCCACTTGCAAGGATAAGTTTCATGTAGCCTCCAAAGCAAAACCGGCCTCGCATCGCAAGACCGGCTTCAGACGCACAAACGGGCGCTTACTTAAAGCGATAGTTGATCCGACCCTTGGTCAGATCATAAGGGGTCATCTCGACCTGAACCTTGTCGCCAGCCAGAACACGGATGCGGTTCTTGCGCATCTTACCTGCCGTATGTGCGATGATCTCATGGCCGTTTTCCAGCTCGACCCGAAACGTCGCATTAGGCAGGAGTTCCTTCACGACACCGGGAAATTCGAGCGTATCTTCCTTGGCCATGGTATCTCCATATCTGTCTCACTTGGCTCAACTGCCAAGCTTGCGCGCTAAATGAGCGCATTTTGCCTGAATTTCAAGGGAATATCAGCGCAGGTCGCAATATGTTGTGGGCAAAGCACGTCCGCCGGGGGTGCGTTCCATCCAATGGGTCGCGTTTCTCACGACCCCGTCACGACGCACATGTGCGATTTGATCAAGCGTCACATCCGCATAGGTCCAGCCCGCTTGCCCCAGGGTGCCTTCGGCCAGAACACCGGTTTCGGGAAAACCTGTGTCCGGCGGGCCAAAGACGCCGCCCATTCCGGTGGTCTGCTCAAAACCCTCGCACCAGTTGGCGCGGCCCACCAGCGACGCCATGACCGACACGCATTGACCCTCCAGCGCCCGGCCCATCGCGCCGATGCGCACCCGCCAGTAGCCAGACAGGGCCGAGGTGCAGGACGGCACCAGCAGGATCTCTGCACCAGCTTCCACCAAAGCGCGGCTGATCAGCGGAAATTCACTGTCATAGCAGGTGACAATCCCCATCTTGCCAAGCCCGGTGTCAAATAGTCGCAGATCGCCGCCGGGCGCCACATCCATCGGATCCCGCTCGCCCATGGTCATGATCTGCTTGTCCTGAATGCCGATCGTGCCTTTCGGCGTGATAAGCCGGGCACGGTTCATCGGGCGGCTGTCATGCTCTGCGGGGTCAAACACGGGTGCGGTGGGCGCAAGGATATGCACGCCAAACTCCCGCGCCAGATCACAGTAAAGCGCATCGGCTTCAGGGATCAGCCCGGAGACCACATGCAGGCTTGCCTCCAGATCCTTGGCCGCATTGCGCCCGCCCAGCGACGAAAGCTCCATCGAGCCATATTCGGGAAACACCAGCAGTTCGGCACCATGTGCCACCGCCTCGGCAACCCAGCTCCGCTGTTTTGCTGCAAAATCCTCCCAGCTTTCGAACCAGTCCAGCGGGTAGGCAGCTGTCGCGATGCGCATGAAATCTCTCCTGCTTGGGGCCTGTGCGAGCGTGATCGCAGTTTTGCAACATTGCAAGCCTTTCGGCGCGGGGGTAGGGGAAGGCGCATGGCCGTCACCCTTTCACAGCTTGGCCCCGACATGACGGGCGGTTTCGATACGATCATCGATGTGCGCGCCCCTGCCGAATTTGCCGAAGATCACATCCCCGGCGCCATCAACCTGCCTGCCTTTTCCGATGCAGAGCGCGCCAGGGTGGGCACCATCTATGTGCAGGACAGCGCCTTCAGGGCCCGCAAGATCGGCGCCGCCATCCTTGCCCGCAATGTCGCGCAGCACCTCGAAGGGCCGCTCGCAGAGAAACCGGGCAGCTGGAAGCCGCTGGTCTATTGCTGGCGTGGCGGCCAGCGCTCGGGAGGGGTGACCAGCATCCTCAGCCAGATCGGCTGGCGTGCCGACCGCATTGAAGGCGGTTATAAATCCTACCGCCGAATGGTGGTGCAGGCGCTTTATGAAGCTGTGCTGCTGCATCGCTTTGTCCTGCTGGATGGCAATACCGGCAGCGGCAAGACGGCAGTGCTGCACGCGCTTGGGAAAGCTGGTGTTCAGATGCTCGATCTCGAAGGCATGGCCGAGCATCGCGGCTCGCTTCTGGGCGGGCTGACGACAGAGCAACCGGCGCAGAAGATGTTCGAAAGCCGTCTCGCCCATGCGCTGACCAGGCTGGATCCGGCGAAACCGGTGGTGGTCGAGGCTGAAAGCAGCAAGATCGGCGAACGGCTGATCCCAAGCTCGGTCTGGAAAGCGATGATGATGGCGCCGCGCATCGAAATCTCAGCGCCTCTGCCTGCAAGAGCCAGGTTTCTCAGCCGCGCTTATGCAGACGTTCTGGCAGAGCCGGACAGGATGGCGGACCGGCTCATCAACAATGGATGGGCCGGGATCGTGATCAACGGCGCTGTCCGGGACGCACAGATGCTGGCTGGTCTCGATCTCGGCATCAAGGCGCTTGGAACCAGCCCTATAAGATCGGCGAAAGCCGGAACGGGCGCTATCGATGTGCCAGTCGCCTTCGGGAGTGTTCTCATCGAGCCGGGAATGTACGTTTACTGCGACGCCGACGGGGTGCTCGTCACCCACGAACCGCTTTCGGTTTAGGGTGCGGACTCTTAAAAAAGTCAATTTGGTTTGGATCGTTTTGACCAACTGCGAGAAGCGAAAGCGCAGGAAATGTGGCTCGCTTTCAAGCCTTCGCGACGCGGAGGAGAAGCAAGCCGCCTCAAACGATTTCGGCCTCATTTATGGGTCCATCACCTAAGGCTGCACCATGGCATTCAGCCAGGCGCGGATGAAGGTTCTGCGTTTGAGCTGATCC
>JBCCUH010000083.1:0-8027 GCA_039197405.1 Pseudomonadota bacterium | reverse complement strand
GCGCAGCATTGATCAAACGGCGGGTCATCCCACCCTCATTCATCAACTCACCGGTCAGCATGAACAGCGGGATCGCCAGCAGTCCGTAGTTCTCCAGCCCCGAGAACATCTTTTGCGCGAAACTGTCGTAAAGGACGGTGTTGCCGCTTTCCCAGATGTACCAGATCGCGGTCAACGCCAGCACCAGCGCAACCGGCACCGCAATGAAAAGCTTGATGGCGAAGATTATCGGGGTCATGCCGGTGCCTCGGCCCTGCGGCCCTGCCCCAGCAGATTTGCCAGCGCATGCAACGCCGCACCCAGCGCAAAGGCCCACATCACCAGCCAGACCCAGAACTTGCGAATGCCCAGAGTGGTCGTCGGTTCGGCATAGATGAAATTGAAGGTGGCGCCCTGAAAGGCGGCGGTGTCAAAGCCGTGGCTGGCCAGCGCCAGCGGCGAGAACCAGCGCCAGCAGAACCAGATCATGAAGAGCGCAAATATCAGCACGACGACGTCAACCAGCTTGGCCACGATGCGGCGGGCCGCATCGGGCAGGCTGTCGGTCACGATCGTTACCGCCACCGCATGGCCGTAGTGCAGCCCGGCAGAGGCGCCCAGAAAGGTCATCCAGGCCATGGCGTAGATCGCCAGCTCATCGACCCAGAAAAGTGCCGCCCCAAGGCTGCGGGTGACAACATTCAGCAAGATAAGGGCGGTGATCGCCGCCGCCAGCACCGATGCGGCGGTCAGCTCGACCCGCGCCCAAAAAGCTGAGATATGCCCGATCATGACCGCCCTCCAGACAGACGCAAGGGGCACGCGATGCGCCTGCCCCTCGCCTGATGTATTGCCGGTTTACTGCGCCGTATCGGCAGCCACCTGTCGCAGCTCGTCCAGCACCGAAGATTTCTCGGCCCAGATTGCATTCCAGGCATCCACGGCGCCGCCGAAGAAGGACTGGTCCACCACCACATAGTCGATGCCAGCGGCTTTCACCTGATCAAGCCAGCCCTGTTCCTTGGCTACATAGCTGTCGATGGTGCTGTCTACATGTTTGGCCATCAGATCGCCGACCATGCTGCGGTCTTCCTCGGACATCTGCGCCCAGACGCGGGCCGAGACCAAACCGACCATCGGGAACATCATGTGATCACTTTGCACGACGGTATCGGCCTGTTCGAAATACTTCAGAACCCAGATCAGCTCGGCGTCCATATCAATGGCATCCACCTGACCATTGGCCAGCGCGTCATAAACCGCAGGCAGCGGCATTGGCGTCGGCGCGGCGCCCAGCGCGTTGTAGAAATCGAGGATCGGGTCAAACGGCGTGATGCGCAGTTTCAGACCTTTGAGATCATCAGCTGTGGTAACCTCGCCCTTGGCCACGATCTGGCGCAGGCCCGCCATGCCATATCCGGTGCCGACAACTCCGACGCTGGCTGGCAGCTGCTCCAGCAGGGCGCGGGCGCGGTCATCGCGCAGGATCCGGCTGGCATGGGCGATATCATTGGCCAGGAACGGAGCGTAGAACGCGCCGAAATCCTGCGCGCGGTTGGAAACTTCCGCAACGGTCATGAAGGCCATGTCCAGCGCGCCGGTCTGCAACTGCTGCAGCATTTCCGCCTCATTGCCAAGCTGGCGGGCGGGGAACACCGTCACGCTATGCGCACCGTCGCTGGCCTCTGACAGCTCTGCCCCGAAGGCTTCCGCCGCCTTGGTCCAGATATGCGGCGGCGGGGTGATCAGGCCCAGCCGGAATTCCTTGGCCAGCGCGGATGTGGCTGGCAGGGATGCGATAGCTGCAAGCGCCGCACCGCCCAGAATGTTGAATACCCTTTTCATCATCTTCTCCTCAGTTGGTTCGTTGTCTCAAAGCCGGACCCATTCCGCAGGCGGTTTTCCCTTGCCGTGATGCAGCGTGCCGCAGGCCGGACAGGTCCGCGCCTCGGTGCTGGAATGAAACGCTTCGTAGATTTTCGGCAATGCAGTCACGATTCCCTCGGGTCCGTCAAGAGCAACCTCTTCGCGGTGCACCCGCCCTTCGCATTCAAAGCAGTACCATTCGAACCCTTCTTTCATGCCCGGCTGGCGCGGCGCTTCGACAACGATGCCGATCGAGCCTTCCTGCGGGCGCTGCGGCGCGTGGCGCACATGCGGCGGCAACAAGAACACTTCGCCCTCGCGCACCGGCACATCGTAGATCTTGCCGCCATCGGCGATCTTCAGCATCATGTCGCCCTTTTGCTGAAAGAACCATTCCTCCACCGGGTCATCGTGAAAATCGACACGGGTGTTGGGACCGCCCACGACCATGACGATCATGTCGCCTTCCTTGTGCAGCAGCTGATTGCCGACCGGCGGGCGCAGCTTTTCGGCATTGTCCTCGACCCATTTGTGGAAATTGAACGGTTTGAGTGTCGGATGGCTGGTCATGAGTATCCCCATTCGGTTGGTGCTGGCCGTCCTTGTTCGCCGGACGGCTGGGCTGTTTTTCTCAGCTTAGGCGGGTTCTGCACAAAGAAATACGAGTTTTTGTGAAATTTGATATCCACCTTCCTGATACCGCCGGAAGGCTGGCAGCAGCGCTCAGGCCCATATCTCAGGCCCGTATCTCAGGCCAATATCTCAGGCCAGCATCAAGGCGGTGCCCATCAGTGCCAGCGCCAGGGCAAAGGCGAGCCTTGCCAATTGGACCGGCGGCTGCCCACTGAGGGCCCAGAGGACCAGCGCGGCGAAGAAGACCTCCAGCGTGCCCAGCGTTGCCACGGTGACCACCGGCGCGGATTTCAGCGCCATGAACTGCAGCAGCTGCCCGGCGCTCAGGCTTAGCGCCCCCACCAGGTGCCAGGGGGAGCGGTCCGCAATCAACGCCTGAAAGCGGCGGTGCGACGAGCTTTGCAAGGCAGCGCGCCCAAGGATCCAGACCACCCCCGCCAGCGCGCCGATTGAGGTGCCCAGCGCCGCGTCCGGCAGGCTAAGCAGCGCGTGACTGCGCAGGGTGTAGGCCGCCGCATAGGCCGCAGCCGAGCCGATACCGGCCCAGAGACCCAGGGTGTTGATCTGCCCGGCACGCGAGGTGGAAGGCGGCAGGTAGACAAACACCGCCAGCAGGACCACGACCGCGCCACCAAGGGCACGTTGACCGGGAAGCTCTGACAGGATCACAAAAGCCATGGGCAGGCCGAACACCGGGGTCAGACGACGCAGCATGCTGGCGGCAACCGGGCCGGTCAATTCCGTAGCGCGAAACATCAGGTTGCGCCCCAGAACGGTGGACATCAGCCCCGCTGCGGCGAAGGTGGCAAGGGGCAACGCGGTCTCAGAACGCAGCAGCGTGCCCATGCTCGCTTGCCCCGACGCGGCCCAGATCATCCCGGTCAGCACCGCTGTGGCCAGCACCGACAGAAAAAGACCGTTGTCGCCCACGGCGCGCGCCTTGCCGCGGGTGATTGCCACACCGGCCACCCCATAAGAGAGGGCCGCCAGCACCGCATAAATTTCGCCGCTCATACCGAAAGGGTCACAGCGTCAGGCTCATAGAACCGTGCTCACACTATCAGGCCGCATCCTTCAAAGGCCGCGCGCGTTGCGGCTTTTTCGGCCTCCGACAGCTCCAGCATCGGGTGGCGCACACGCCCGCCGACCTGGCCCAACAGCTCTTGCCAGTATTTGCCATGGGCGGTGGGTTTGCCGGCAGGCTTGGTGCGGTGAATGGCCTCGCGCACCGGGTCGAGGCTGTCGCGCACCCGGCGGGCCTGATCAAACTTCCCGGCAAAGGCCAGTTCGGTATATTCATGCATGCGCAGGTCATTGGCGGTTTGCAACTGGTAGGGCGGCGACGAGCAAAGGTAGAGCTGCCAGCCCAGTTCCTCGATATTGTCGAGCCACTCCGGTTCGGCCGAGGTCGAGACCAGGATTTTGTCGCCCACAAGTTTGGTCAATTCCACATACATCGGGCGCGGCACCGAGTATTTGATCGCCACGATATTGGGCAGCTCGGCGATGCGGGCGCAGGTCGCAGGCTGCATCAGATAACCGCTGTCCGGGTGGCTCCACATGGCGATGCCAATATCGAGCCGGTCGCAGAGATACTTGTAGTAGTTGTACAGCACCTCGTCGCGGTCCTGACAAAAGCTGAGCATTGGCGCGTGCACCACCACGTAATCGGCGCCGCAGTCCTGCGCGTGGCGGCCCAGCTCCAGCACCGTATCGACATTCTGATCCGAGATCGACATGATCGTCTGCGCGGTGCCTGCGCATTCGTCTGCCGCGATGGTCATGTTGCGCTTGCGCTCGTCCAGCGACATCGACCAGAATTCACCCTGCTTGCCCGCGATGAAAAGACCCCTGATCTGCAGATCATCAATCCAGTGCCGAATATTGCGGCGCAGCCCCGCCTCGTTGAGGGACAGGTCCGTGTCAAAGGGGTTGAGCGCCGCAGCCCAGATGCCGCGCATGGTGTCGCGCGCGTAGGTTTTGGCCTCATGCCTGGCGTATTTCATGGCGGTATCCAGATGTTATCAAAATGCGGTCGCAGTGGGGTCAGTAAGACCCGCTGCGCCCAAGGATGCCAATCGCAATGGCGCGAATTTGATATTCAAAAATTCTATATCCAACGCGGATGAACCTGCTCTATGTTTGCAGCAATGCCATTTT
This sequence comes from Pseudomonadota bacterium, assembly GCA_039197405.1. Classification (GTDB taxonomy): domain Bacteria; phylum Pseudomonadota; class Alphaproteobacteria; order Rhodobacterales; family Rhodobacteraceae; genus Planktotalea. The sequence continues at coordinate 3,389 of JBCCUH010000083.1, read as the reverse complement.
CTGAGGACGGGACAGAGTATGAAGATCGGGTTAATCGGCACCGGAGCCATCGGCCACTATGTGCAGGCGGCTTTGCTGGACAGCGGCCTGCCGGTAAGCCTGTGTCTGGTGCGCCCCGCGCGGCTGGCCGAAGACGCTGTGGACGGGATGCAGCGCGTGGCGGATGTGCGCGATCTGCCGGATGACATGGACCTGATGATTGACTGCGCGGGGCACGGCGCGCTGACCGAGCATGGGGCAGCCATTCTGGCGCGCGGCGTGGATCTGATCACCCTGTCGCTTGGGGCACTTGCGGATGCAGAGCTGCACGCGGCGCTCGCCCGCGCAGCCAGCGACAGCGGCGCACAGCTGCATCTGGCCAGCGGGGCCATCGGCGCGCTGGATTGTCTGGCAGCGGCGCAGGTAGGCGGGCTGACATCGGTGACTTATACCGGGCGCAAGCCGCCCCTGGGCTGGGCCGGATCGCCTGCAGAGGCGCAGTTTGATCTGCAAAATCTGACCGAGGCGCAGGTGCATTTCGAAGGCTCGGCGCGGCAGGCGGCGACCCGCTATCCCAAGAATGCGAATGTCGCGGCGGCGGTCGCCCTGGCCGGGATCGGGTTTGACGACACAAAAGCAAGGCTGATTGCCGATCCGGCGGCGCAGGCCAATATCCATGAGGTCACGGCAAGCGGCGCTTTCGGACAGTTCACCTTCCGCATTGAAGGCCGCGCCCTACCGGACAATCCGCGCAGCTCTGCGCTGGCCGCGATGAGCGCCGTGGCCGCCGTTCAGCGCCGCTGCGCTGCCATCACCATCTGAGGGCTTGCCAAGGCTGGGCGTCACTACGGGGCAAAGCGCACTGCGGTCACATCCGCGATGAAAAACGCAAAATAGTCCTCGGTGCCAAAGAAGTTGCCCGCCTCCACATGGGTGGGCAGCATGAAGCCCTCAAAGGCGCGAAACGCCGACAGGGTGCCGCCGAAGGGTTGCAGGCGAAACTCCTTCTCCGCATTGGCATCGCTCCAGCGCTGAAACACGATCCGCTCCGGGCGGCCGTCTTCGTTCACCGTTACGTCAACCGACTGGCGAAGGCTGCCGTGCTCGACAGTGACGCGGGCGGTGCTGTCATCCACGGCGGACCAGACCACCCCCGGCCCCGGCAGAACGGCAGCGGGCGTCCAGAAGACAGCTTCGGAGATGGCGCGGCCAAAGCCCGACAGGGCGTGATCGGCGGTGCCCCCGGTCCGAGCGACCGGAACAAGCCCGGCCAGCCAGAACCGCGTCCAGCCAGCGGTGTCGGATCCTGATACCCGCATGGCACCGCGGCCTGCAGACATTTTCCAGATGAACCCGCCGGGTGCGGCCAGAACCTGCTCTGCCGTCATCGGCAGGTAGTTGGGCGCTGTTGCCGTGCCCATTCCGAATTGCCCGGTCATGGATATCTCGGCCACCCTATGCAGCGGTGTTCCGTCCTGAATGGCGAAGTGGAAAAAGCGTCTGGCTGGTTCGGGCAGGTCTTTCACCATGTCCTTCGAGAAACGTGGCGGGTCCTCATGGCGCAGGGCCAGCAAGCGCGTCGCTTCGCGGCGGTCCGCGCGGTGATCGGTCGCCCGCCAGATGCCGAGGCCCAAGAGGATCAAAGCGAGGGTTGCGGCAACAACAAATACTGCGATTTTCATGGATCTCTCACCCGGCTGGGAACACGGCGAATGATAGCCCGCAGCCTGCGGTTGCGTCCTTGATCTGGGTCACGAAACCCCGTGGTTGCGCGGGGCCGCCTCAGCCGCTGCGCGTTGGCGTTCGAAGGTGCATCCGATCAGCTGCAGATCCGCGATCAGCCGGTCAAACTCCAGAAGATCGGCCATGCTGATGAGCCCCGCATGATGCCCGTCATCTGCCGCAATACAGGCCACGGCTCCGGCGGCGATCCGGCCTGTGATCGATGATTGCGATTTGCCTGTCAGCCGCAGCGTTTCGATTTGGTCGCCCAAACGGGCGCTCACAACAAGAGCGACGGTCGCGTGGTCAGCACCAAAGACCGGCGCCAGCGTTTCAATCCCGCGCTCTGTAGCGGTCCGCAGGCGCGGCCACGCCAGCAGCAGCGGCGCGATCCGGGGCAGCCAGCGGGTTGCCCAAGGCGGCTGCACAGCCAGAAAGGCGCGTATCTGCGCTGCGCCCAGCTCTGCGGCAAGCTTGTCGCAATTGACGAAGCCCATGGGAATGACCCTGCCGCCCACATCGCGCAGCGGCGGCGTCAGCGGCAGGGCGCGACCGGCGATGCGCGCCTGCGCCAATGTCCAGTCAATGGCCTCCGGGCCGTGATCGCCGGTCAGGCCCAGCTGCAGAACAAGATCCACGCTGGCCCCGCGCCGCGCCCGGGCGGGGATCTGCCGGGCCATCAGGTTCATCAGACCGGGGGCCAGGCCAACCTCGGTGACCATTGCGACCCCCGCGACCCGGGCCGCGTCTGCGACCCGTTCGAACATGCGCAGAACGGCAGCATCCGCCGCGATCGTGATCAAAGGACGGCGATGCGCAAGGCAGGCACGGGCCACGGTTTCGCTGCCTGTTTCGGTGGTCAGAAGAACGATATCGGCCCCCGAGACCGCCGCCGACACTGCGGCATGCGATGTTGCATCAAGCCCTACGCCGCGCGCACGATCCCCGAGACGGCGCGCCGCAGCTGTGGCCTTGTGCAGCGCAGGCCCGGCCAGAACGACCGAGGCCTGCGGCAACATCTTCAGCAGATGCCGCGCCGCCTGTCTGCCGGTGGCGCCATAGCCGCCAATGATCAGGAGTGTGACCGGTGTTTGCATTCTGCCTCCCTGCCCCCGCAGCGCGGCTCATAGCCCTTCCAGCTGCTGGAAGGTCAACAGGGTTTCTGCGCGCGGGGTTCAGTCTGCGCTGCGGTCGCGCAGTTGCACGCAGAGCAGGATCACCGGCAAAAGCCCGATCCCGGCGATCATCAGGCTGGGCACAGCCGCCCCTTCGAGGCGCTCATCAGAGGCGAGGCGAAAGGCCTGTACCGCCAGCGTGTCGTAGTTGAACGGGCGCAGGATCAGCGTGGCTGGCAGCTCTTTGACCGTATCGACAAAGACGATCAGCAGGGCGGTCAGAACGCTGCCCCTGAGAATCGGCAGATGGATGCTGCGCACGGTTCCCCAGGCGGAGCGACCCAGCACCCGCGAGGCCAGATCGACATTGGGCGTGACGGCCGAGAGGCCGCTGTCGTATGCGCCGATGGCGGCGGCCAGAAAGCGGATCATATAGGCGGCGATGAGCAGCCAGATTGACCCGGAGATCAGCAGCCCTGTCGACAGGCCAAACCACGCCTCCATGCGCGCATCCAGCCAGTTGTCGAACCCGGCAAAGGGCACCAGCAGGCCTACGGCGATCACGCCGCCGGG
>JBCCUH010000082.1:0-8083 GCA_039197405.1 Pseudomonadota bacterium | reverse complement strand
CCCGAAGATCTGGGTCTCATCGAAAAGAAGATGAAAGAGATCATCAATGCGCGCGACGGCGTGCGCACCGAGGTCTGGGACCGCGCCCGCGCGATCAAGCATTATGAGGACTTGGGCGAGCCTTACAAAGTCGAGCTGATCGACGCCATTCCGGGCGATGAGCCGTTGCGCATGTATTGGCATGGCGAGTGGCAGGATCTGTGCCGCGGGCCGCATTTGCAGCACACAGGTCAGGTGCCGGGCGATTGCTTCAAGCTGATGAGCGTGGCCGGAGCCTATTGGCGCGGCGACAGTGACCGCGCGATGCTGCAACGCATTTATGGCTGTGCCTTTCTCAACAAGGAGCAGCTGAAAAAGCATCTGCTGATGCTGGAAGAGGCGGCCAAACGCGATCACCGCAAGCTGGGCCGCGAGATGGACCTTTTCCATATGCAGGAAGAAGCCCCCGGTCAGGTCTTCTGGCATCCCAATGGCTGGCGCATCTACACCCTGTTGCAGGATTATATCCGCCGCAAGCAATATGCGGGCGGCTATGTGGAGGTGAACACACCGCAGGTGGTGGACCGCAAGCTTTGGGAAGCCTCGGGGCATTGGGAGAAATATCAGGAGAATATGTTCATCGTCGAGGTCGACGAGGATCACGCGCGCGAAAAGGCGGTGAACGCCCTGAAGCCGATGAACTGCCCCTGTCATGTACAGATCTTCAATCAGGGCCTGAAGTCCTACCGCGATCTGCCGCTTCGCATGGCCGAGTTCGGCTCGTGCAACCGGTATGAGCCGTCAGGTGCGCTGCATGGCATCATGCGCGTGCGCGGCTTTACTCAGGACGATGGGCATATCTTCTGCCGCGAAGACCAGATCGAAAGCGAAACTGCGGTCTATATCGATTTTCTTTCGGGCGTTTACAAAGACCTTGGATTTGAGAACTTCTCGGTGAAATTCTCGGACCGCCCTGAAAAACGGGCTGGATCGGATGAGGTGTGGGACAAGGCGGAAGCGGCCTTGCTGTCGGCGACACGCGCAGCCGGGATCGAGCCGGAGCTGAACCCCGGCGAAGGTGCGTTCTATGGCCCCAAGCTGGAATTTGTTCTGACCGACGCGATTGGCCGGGACTGGCAGTGCGGCACCCATCAGGTGGATTTCGTTCTGCCCGAGCGGCTGGATGCGACTTATGTGGGCGCCGATGGTGACAAGCACCGCCCGGTGATGCTGCACCGCGCAACGCTGGGATCCTTCGAGCGGTTCATCGGCATCCTAATCGAAAGCCACGCGGGCAAGCTGCCATTCTGGCTGGCTCCGCGTCAGGTGGTCGTGGCCTCGATCATCACCGATGCCGATGACTATGTGCATGAGGTGGTGGCTGCGCTGAAAGCGGTCGGCGTGCGCGCCGAGGCCGACGTGCGCAATGAGAAGATCAACTACAAGGTGCGCGAGCATTCGGTGGGAAAAGTGCCGGTGATCCTGGCTGTGGGTGCACGCGAGGTTGAGGAAAAGACCGTCACCGTGCGCCGGCTTGGTGAAAAGCGCACCCATGTAACATCGCTCACAGAGATCACAGCAGAGCTGGGCCGCGAAGGCACACCGCCCGATCTATTGTAACAGAATGTCGCAGATAGAGCGGCAGTTGCCGGAAGGCTCGCCCCGATTGGGCGGGCCTTTTTCCTTTGTTTTCAACGAAATCCTGCACCCGCCGCTCTAACGCAGTTCTAACGGGAACTAACGCGTTCGTGATGCACGCGTCCGTGAGTGGTTTTTGGCAAGCCGGCGCGTCTAATCTGATTACGACGCCGCCATCGGTGTTTCACAACAGTTAACCCAAGTAAGGAAAACCCAATGTCCAAAGCTCTGAAATCCCTCGCAATCGTCGGCGCAGTTGCAGCTGGCGTGACCGCCCACACAACAACAGCCGCCTCCGCTGCTGAAAAAGAAAAGTGCTACGGCGTGTCTCTGGCAGGCAAGAACGACTGCGCAGCCGGACCCGGCACCACATGCGCAGGTACCTCCAAGGTTGACTATCAGGGCAACGCCTGGACACTGGTTGACAAAGGATCATGCGAAGCCATGGAAATCCCCGGCGACCGCATGGGTTCGCTTGAGCCGCTTGAGCGTGACCTGCCGGCATAAGACGGACGACCTCGTAGGGGTGCGCGGCTTGCTGCGCATCCCGCCCCTGCCGACAAAGGATCTGCCAAATGCTGGACGCAACGCCAAAATCGAACCTGCCGCATGCGATGGGTGTCGGCTATAAGCCCCAGCATTTTGCCGATCTGCTGGAAAACCCCGGCCCTGTTGAATGGCTGGAGATCCATGCCGAGAACTACATGGGTGCGGGCGGGCGTCCGCTGGCGCAGCTTCAGCATCTGGCCGAGCGGTTTGCCATGTCGGTGCATGGTGTCGGGCTGAGCATCGGCGGCGAAGCCGCGTTGAACAGGGATCACCTGTCGCGTCTGGCACATTTGTGCGATTGGTTGCAGCCAGCAAGCTTTTCCGAACATCTGGCCTGGTCGACCCATGATACCGCCTTTCTCAACGATCTGCTGCCCCTGCCCTACACGGAAGATACGCTGACGCGTGTTGCCGATCACATTGACGAGCTGCAAAACGCCATTGGCCGCCGCATGCTGCTGGAAAACCCCTCAAGCTATCTGGCGTTTGAGGAAAGCACCCATGCCGAAACCCAGTTTCTGGCAGAGGTGGCGCAGCGCACGGGCTGCGGTTTGCTGCTGGATGTGAACAATGTTTTCGTCTCGGCCACCAATCTGGGCTACAGCCCGCAAGGCTATATCGACGCGTTTCCGCTGGACGTGGTAGGCGAGATCCATCTGGGCGGTCATGACGAGGATGAAGATGATCAGGGCGCGCCGCTGTTGATTGACAGCCACGGGCGCGAGGTGGCCGATCCGGTCTGGGCGCTTTTTGACTACACGATGCAAAAGGCAGGGCCGCGCCCGGTTCTGATCGAATGGGACACCGACGTGCCCGAATGGGACGCCTTGCGCGCCGAGGCGCAGCGCGGGGCCCATGCGATGGCAGCGGCGCAATGACGGCTGTAAGCCAGACCGATTTTCGGCGCGCAGTCTTTGATCCCGAGCTGGCGCGCCCCGCCGGTTTGACAGATGGCAAGACGCGGCCTGCGGGTAAACGCTTTGACGTTTACCGCAACAATGTCATTGTATCCCTCAAAGAGGCGATGCGCACCGGCTTTCCGATCATCGAAAAGCTGATCGGCGCGGAAAACTTCAACAATCTCAGCGGCATATTCGTGCGCGCCCATCCACCCAGCGACCCAAGGCTGGCGCTATATGGCGGTGCATTTCCCGAGTTTCTGGCAGGTTTCGAACCACTCAAACATGCCCCCTATCTGGCGGATGTCGCGCGGCTGGAACTGGCGATGCGTGACAGTTACAACGCGGCGGAAAGCCAGACGCTTTCCGGGGCGGCCTTCGCGGGCCTGTCGCCCGAACAGCTGGCCGGTGCCCGGATTGATCTGGCTGCCGCGACCCGTCTGATCACATCAGAGTGGCCGCTTTTTGACATCTGGCGCTTCAATACTTCTGATGACGCGCCCAAGCCGCGCAATGAGGCGCAGGCCGTGCTTGTCACCCGGCCCGAGTTTGATCCGGTTGCGCATCTGCTACCACCCGGCGCGGGCGGGCTGCTTATCCAGCTGAGCCAGCAGCAGCCGCTGGGCGAAGCGCTGGAAGCCGCCCATGAAGCAGTTGCCGATTTCGACTTTGGCAGCACGCTGTCGCTGTTGCTGGAAAGCGGCGCGCTTGCTGCGCTGCATCTGCCCGCCACTGACTAACCACCACTCACGAGCTAACCAAAGGACACCCCCATGCGCACCCTGATCTCACTGCAAGAACGGATCTTTGCCCCTGTGTCAGGCGCTGACGGGTTGCTGGGGTTTCTGGCGCGGTTCGTCTTTCTTGCTGTTCTCTTCATGTATTTCATCCGCTCTGGCCTGACCAAACTGGGCGATGGGCTACTTGGGCTCTTCCAACCCTCGCTTGGGGCCTATGCGCAGATTTTCCCGCGCGCCATGGAAGCGGCAGGCTATGACGTGAGCCAGTTGGGGATGTTTCACTGGCTGGTCGTGACCGCAGGCACTTGGGCGGAATTCATCTTGCCGGTATTGATCGTGATCGGGCTTTTCTCGCGTCTCGCGGCCCTGGGGATGATCGGATTTGTCGCTGTGCAAAGCCTGACCGATCTGGTCGGCCACGGCGGCTGGAGCGATCCGGCGGTGCTGGGCGGCTGGTTTGATGGCGCCCCTGACGGGATCATCATGGATCAGCGGCTGTTTTGGGTTTTCGGCCTGCTGATCATCGTGATCAAGGGCGGCGGTCTGTTGTCGCTGGATCGCGCCTTGACGAGCAGCGCGGAAACCCGTCAGGCCAGCGCCGCCTGAACCTCTTTCGTCCACCCCAGATAGAGCGTCTCGCCCGCCTGAATAAGCGGGCGTTTCATCAATGCTGGGTGATCGGCAAGCAGCTCTAGCGGGTCCCGCTGGCGATCCTCATCGCTCAAACCGCGCCAAGTGGTTGACCGGGTGTTGAGCAAAGCCGGCCCGAATTGCGCCAGTGCCGCCTGCATGACTGGTGCGGGAACACCGTCTTTGCGGACATCGACAAACTGGGCATCTTCCAAGGATTTCAGCGCCTTGCGGCAGGTGTCGCAGGTTTTCAGACCATATAGGATCATGGCGTCCCCCTTCCCTTTTTACGCAGTTGCAGTGGTCATGACAAAAATGTCAACGGCCAGCGCGCGATAGGTTTCTTGATTTTTTACATAGCGCGCTAAACTGATGGGCACGAAGACACTTAAAGGAGTACGGGATATGCCGACGGGCACCGTAAAATGGTTTAACACCACAAAAGGATATGGCTTTATTGAGCCCGAAGGCGGCGGCAAGGACGTCTTTGTTCACATTTCAGCAGTAGAACGCTCTGGTTTGACAGGGCTTGCGGACAATCAAAAAGTTTCATTTGAAATGATTGAAGGCCGCGATGGCCGCGAAATGGCCAGCGATCTGAAACTGCTCTGAACGGGCCTCATATCGCACCTCAGTTTGTGATCAAAATGCGAAAGCCCGGCAGCTAAGCTACCGGGTTCTGGCTGGCGAGGCACAGCGCCCGTTCCGGGCGCCGGGCGCGCCGTGTCAGTGCGAATGTCTGTAGGTGTGCGTGTGACGCTTGGCGTGGGTGTGCGTCTTGCGATGGGTATGCGCGCGCGCAGCCTTGCGCGGCATCGGATGCGCCATCATTTGCTGGTAACTCATGTTGGAGTTTGGCTGGCCGCAGCAAATCACGCCGTTCACGACAACCGGCTGCAGGCCGATCGGGCAGTAATTCGGCCCATGATACGGGTGGATTGCCACCGTGCTGGGCGATGTGGACTTGCCCATATACATGTCACCCCAGGCAAAGGCCTGCCCTGACAAGGCGACACATGCGACCGCTGCAGCAGCGAAAGACTTGATAAACATCGAAATGACCCTCTGTATCCGCTCGAATTTATTGTGTTTGAGCGCGAATCGTACCACGCCCCAACGATAAGTCAATTTTGCGGCAGCGGGGCATGTCGCCTCAGCGGGTCAACAGCTGCGACTTGTGCCTCTTTTGCACAGGTTGCGGTGCCTCGTCGCGGGACATCCTTCTGAGCAGCTCGCGCAGCTCAAGAGGCGAGAGCGGGAACAGCGGGTGCGGTTGATCTTGAGTGGCAGTCATCACCAGTCACATCCTTCTTGTCAGCTGCACGACATTTAGGAGTTCGCGCCCGGCGCTTCACGGGGAGAGATGCGCCCTGCTTCCCATGCGAGACGGGCTGCGCGGTTCAGGCGCGGCGCAGATATTCCGTCAACTCGCAGGCCGGGGCCTCGCAGCGCAGCGTGTGGCGGTGCACCAATGACCAGTTGGCCGGATCGACGGCCGGGAAAAACACATCCGCATCGGGCACCTCCAGATCTACCTCGGTAACAAGCAGTCGATCAGCGGTCTCAAGCATGGCGCGGTAGATGCCCGCGCCCCCGATCCCGTAGAGCCGCGCGTGACCCGCAGCGCGAGCCAGTTCGATGGCCGCCTCTATGCTTGGCACGACGTGTTCGGCATCGGGCTGCTGCGATGAGACGACGATGTTCATCCGGTTCTTGAGCGGTTTGAACGGCAGGCTGTCCCAGGTGTTGCGCCCCATGATCACGGCCCCGCCGCGCGTCTCGCGCTGGAAGAACGCAAGATCTTCGGGCGCATGCCAGGGGATGGTGTTGCCCTTGCCGATGGCCCCGTTCAGGGCGCGTGCAACGATCAGCGTGATCATCGCTCAGACCGCCACAGGGGCGCGAATGGCCGGATCGGGATCATAGCCTTCGATGACGAAATCGTCATAGTGAAACTCGAAGATCGAGGCGACGTCGCGCGCCAGTTTCAGTGTCGGCGGCGCCTTGGGTGTTCGTGCCAGCTGTGTCTGAACCTGATCCATGTGGTTGGAATAGATATGCGCGTCCCCGATCGCATGAACAAATTCGCCCGGCTCATAGCCGGTCACATGCGCCAGCATCACCGCCAGCAAAGCGTAAGAGGCGATATTGAAGGGCACGCCCAGAAACATATCCGCCGAGCGCTGGTAAAGCTGCAAGCTTAGCTTGCCATCCAGAATGCGCACCTGCCAAAGCGTATGGCAGGGCGGCAACGCCATCTGCGGCACATCGCCGGGGTTCCAGGCCGACACGATCAGGCGGCGGCTGTCGGGCGATGTGCGGATCATCTCGACCAGCGTTGCGATCTGATCGACGTGATCGGCGAAAAATACCGGCCTGCCTGCCAGGGTTTCACCGCTGTCCTTCAGCGCAGGGAACCGCCGCCACTGCGCGCCGTAAACCGGTCCGAGATCGCCGTTGTCATCGGCCCATTCATCCCAGATCGACACGCCATTGTCCTTTAGGTAGCCAATGTTCGTGTCACCGGCGAGAAACCACAGCAGTTCGTGGATGATCGACCGCAGATGCAGCTTTTTCGTCGTCACCAGCGGAAAGCTTTCGGCCAGGTCATAGCGCTGCTGCATCCCGAAATAGCTGATGGTCCCGGTTCCGGTGCGATCGGAACTGTGCACGCCGTTTTCCAGAACCATGCGCAGAGCATCATGATATTGCTGCATTGCGCTTCCTCCTGATTAGAAGACGCGCGCCTCAAAGAAGGGCACGCCGAATCCGCAGAGCCTTACCATATATTCGGCTGCCGATCCTCTCAACCGCTAGATCAAGTGGCGAACCTGCAAGTTACAGTTGTCAAAAAAAGCCCCGGACACTCCTTTCGCGCGTTGACTTTTAACTGATCAGCAAGGACTTTGAGCAAAAAAGCAGTGCAAGGCAAAAATCGATGACCCGTTTTTCGTATTCATCAGCTCTGATGATCCTGATGCTGGCTGGCTGCAACAGCGGCACCAATCCGTTCATCGACAACGCCAATGCCGCCGCAGAGGCGCAGGCCCAAACGCAGGCCGATGGTTCGACAACACCCACAACGACGAATACGAACACCGATACTGATACAACGAGCGACACCGGCGCGCCGATCAGCAGCAATCGCACTTTACTGCCCGGCACGGTCAGCCCAACCAGCGGCGATCAGATTTTCCGCAAGGAAGCCCGGTCGGACACAGCCGGTGACGGCTTTGCCGAGAATTTCCGTTACGATGGCAATACTGACACCTTCTTTGTCGACAACCTCGCCTTTGATGGCGAAGGCGGCTATACCGTGGTGCGCGACAGCGCGGGCAACCGGCTTGGCATTGGACCCTTCAGCGTTTTTGAAAACCAGGCGGTAGCTGTTGACGGTCTGACCACGGGCAACATCACCCAGCTGCAATATCGCGCGCTCTATGCAACCGGCCCCAGTGGCAATACCTCCATCGCGATCATCCGGACCGGCGCCTATATCGAATACGGGTTTGGCGGCTATATCTATCAGCGGAATGGCGGGGTGGTGCTGCCAGAAACGGGACAGGCACTTTATAACGTCACGGGCAATTACTGCGTCTTGATTGATTACAAAGGTAAGGTCTGCCTTGAATATGTCAAGGGCGACAT
>JBCCUH010000081.1:0-8223 GCA_039197405.1 Pseudomonadota bacterium | reverse complement strand
GCCACCAGATCGGAAAGCGGTCCCGGCGGGGTCAGAAAGCTTTCACCGGAGATCTTGATCGTCATCGCGACCTCGACGCCAAAATCAGCAGCCACCTCGTCGCAGGCGCGTTGCAGCCAGTCCGTGAGGCTCGCGCCAGAGTGCAGATCGTTGAACCGAATGTTCACTGCGCCCGAACATTTCGCCGGGATCACATTCGTGGCAGGGTTGCCTGTGTCCAGGGTGACAATCGCCAGGGTTGAGGCGTCGAAGTGATCGCTGCCCTGATCCAGCTCGTGACTGGCAAGCCGGTCCATCAGCCGCGCCATGGCAGGCAGCGGGTTGCGCGCGCGGTGCGGATAGGCCGAATGGCCCTGTTTGCCCGTGACCTCGAACCAGGCCGTCATCGAGCCGCGTCGCCCGATCTTCATCATCTCGCCCATCTCGTTCGGGCAGGTCGGCTCGCCCACGACGCAGGCAGACATACGCTCGCCCGCGTCATCCATGTAATCCAGCAAGGCGGTGGTGCCATCCACCGCGTCGCCTTCCTCATCGCCAGTGATCGTCAGGATCAATGCGCCGTCCTCCGGCGGTGTCTTGCGGACAAAGTCGATGGCGGCAGCGACCCAGGCAGCAACACCGGATTTCATGTCCGTTGCACCGCGACCATACATGATGCCATCGGCGATATCGGCGCTGAAGGGATCATGGCTCCAATCGCTGACTGTCCCCACGGGGACAACATCCGTATGCCCGTTAAATCCCAACGTCTTGCCCGCGCCCTTGTCGCCCCAACGAGCAAAGAGATTACTCACCTCGCCGCGATCCACCCGCACGCAATCGAAGCCGGCGGCCTGCAACTTTTGCTGCACCAACACCAAAGCCCCGCCTTCTTCGGGCGTGACGGACGGGCAGCGGATCAGATCTGCGGTCAACTGGGCGGCATCGGTTTCAGACATGCAAAGCTCCGTTTTCATTTGTCTTCTGCCTACCCACTGGGGGATGCAGTTGCAATTGTGTCCATATGGCACCGCAGTGCATTTCGTGATTGCTTTCTTTCTTTCCGAACGCGCGCAGCCCGTGTTAACCTGACCGTAATAAATGACCCGAGGCAGGGCAAACAGCAGTAAAGGCCGAACACGGCCACACAAATGAGACCCGCGAAAATGCGGGCGATGGGCAGTTTGTGCTGCCTCGATACAAGGGTATTGAGGCATGGCAACAGGCGCAGAGCTTGGATATAACACCAGTGCATCCGCACTGGCGATGGCGAATGAGATCTTCGGAGAGGGCGTTACCGTAACGGGCGCCAGCTACTCCGGTGACAACCGAAGTTCGGCAATCTACTCAAACGGAGACGCACTGTCGCCGGAGGCGACTCCCGGCGATACCGGGGTGATCCTGTCGACGGGACGCGCATCGCATTTCACGCGTTCGAACGGAGATCCGAACCGGTCGGCCAGCACATCGACCAACACCAATGGAATTGACAACGACGCGGATTTCAATGCCGCGGCAGGCACCAACACCTATGACGGGTCAATCCTGGAAGTGGATTTCACCTCGGCATCGGCCGGGTTCATGTCGATGCAATTCATCTTTGCATCCGAAGAATATCCCGAATACGTCAACTCGCTATACCAGGACATGGTGGGGGTCTGGATCAACGGCGCTCAGGTTGACCTGTCCGTTGGCGACGGCGACGCCGATCCCGGCAATATCAACAACACCGACAACGGCAACCTGTTCATCAACAACACCAATGATGACTACAACACAGAGATGGATGGCTTCACCGTCACCATGACGCTGAAGATCCCGATCGTTGCGGGCACCAACTCGATCAAGATCGGGATCGCGGATGTTGCCGACAGCAGCTACGATTCCAACCTGCTGATTGCCGGCGGCTCGCTGCAGACGGCCTATGTCGCCAGCGACGACAGTGCCAACATCAACCCCGATGGCTCCAAGACCATCGATGTTCTGGCCAATGACACCAACAACACCGGCGGCACGCTGACGATCACCCATATCAACGGGCAACCGGTTGTGGTCGGCAGCATCATCACCCTGCCAAGCGGCCAGACGGTCGAGTTGAACGCCGATGGAACGCTGACGGTTGTGGGTGATGGGGACACCGAAAACGTCAACTTCACCTATACTGCCGAAACCAGCACTGGCGTGTCGGACACCGGCTTTGTCCTTCTCAACATGGTGCCCTGCTTTGTGGCGGGTACGCTGATCGAAACGCTGGAGGGCGCAATGCCGGTCGAGGTGCTGGAGCCGGGCGATTTGGTGCTGACCCGCGACCGGGGGCCGCAACCGCTGCGCTGGATTGGCTCGCGCACGGTCGCGGCAACAGGCGCGCTGGCCCCTATCGAGATCACGGCGGGCACATTTGGTGATCACAAGACCCTGCGCGTATCGCCGCTGCACCGGATCATGATTGCCGATCAGATGGCCGAGCTGCTGTTCGGCGAACCCGAGGTGCTGATCGCCGCCAAGGAACTGGTCAACGACAAGACCGTGCGCAGACGCGAGGGCGGCAGCGTGACCTACGTGCACATGATGTTCGATCAGCATGAGATCGTCCGCTCCAACGGGCTGGAAAGCGAAAGCTTTCTGCCGGGCAAGCAGATCAACAACATCTTCGAAGAGGAAGCGGTGGCCGAGATCACCACGCTTTTTCCCGAGCTGGATGTGGACACAGGCGAGGGATATTCCAAAGCGGCGCGGCGTATTCTGAAAAAACATGAAGCGGTGCTATTGTCAGCAGGCGTCGCCTGATGGGCTGGCTGGCCTGGAGCGGCGGCCATGGCACAGCCAATGTGCATCCCAATGTCACGGTCGACAGTCAGATTGACTGCGGCGCGCTGATGCTGGAGGGGCCTTTGCCCTCCGAGCTGAGGGCGATGACATTGCTGGAAATCGGCTGCCTGCATCCGGTGCCCAGCCAGCTGCGCATCCAGTCCATTCCCGGAGAGGGATTCTCAGTCCTGATCACGGTAGGCCAGCAGGTGTTTCACGGGCTGATCTCGCATACCCTGCGGGCGCAAACCCCGACGTTTCGTCTGACCTACAATTGGGATCACGCGGATGGCTCGGGCAATCTGACCATCGAGCACCCCGGCGACAGCGCCATTTTCTGCAGCACGCTGAGCGGCTGCCCGGCCCTGCCCGGTGCCCTGGTTCTGGGGGCCGTGTCCGAGGTGCGCGCGCTGGACGGCTCGTCCAATGTGCTGAACTGCATCGGGTTTCATCAGGGGCCGCTGGCGGTCGGGCCAAGCGCAACGCTGGACTATCACACGCCGATCCTGACACCGCAGGGATATCGCAAGATCGGTCAGTTGCACCACGGCGATTGCGTGGTCACCCCGAGCGGAGATATCGTGCCGATCCTGGCGCAGCTGTGCCGAACGGTGCCGGCCTATGGAAGCGCCGCGCCGGTGCGGCTTCGCGCGCCTTATTTCGGCCTGCACAGCGATCTGGTGATGGCTGGACCGCAGCGGATGATCGTCGGAGGCTCGGTTGTGGAATATACCTTCGGTTGTGACAGCGTGCTGATCCCGGCGCAGCATCTGATCAATGGCACAGCGGCGATTGCCCAGCCGGTGCAGGATCTGGCGACCTATTACCAATTGCTGCTGCCTGACGGGCAACCGATGATCGCCTCTAACGTTCAGGTTGAAAGCCTGCATGTGGGGCGCATTCGCAGGCGCAAGGATGTATTCGGGCGCACCACGTTGGCTGGCTTGCCGAGGCATCTGATGCCAGAGCATTCGGCCCCGACCAGTCAGATCCTGCGCCCTTTCGAAGCGATCACATTGGCCGCAATGCGCGCCGCTTAGTCGGGGCCCTCTGCCAGGTCTTCGAAAAGCGGCGTAATCTGCGCGACGATCACCGCGTTTTCGTCAAGCGCGCGTTGCATCAGGGCGCGTTCCTCGCCCGAGATATCGTGGCTTTCGCTTAGCCGTTCCTCCAGCGTGCCATATCCTGTCACATCAAGCGGAGCGACATCCGCCTGTTTGAGGATCGCAACGGTTTCGCGCACCGCCTCTGCCTCATCCACGCCAGAGGCATAGATCATCATCGCCGCCCCGGTGGCCCCTTCGGGAAAGCCGTCATTGGCGGTGCGACCGGCCTGAACCAGAAGGGTAAAGACCTGTTGTTTCTTGCGCGGTTTCTTGTCGGATGTGGCCATAGGTGCGGCCTATCTGCTGCACCCCGGCCCGTCAAGCTGCGCCGCCGGTTGACCCGGCTGCATCCGCCGGTCCACAACATCCCCGCTGCTGTGCCAATGGGATTGACGCCATGATGATCTTGAAACGGATGCTTTTGAGCTTTGCCATGCTGGTGTCGCTATGCGCCTCCGGCCAGGCCCAGAGCAATGAGCCGCTGGTCTTCGGCACGGTGCACAGACCGCCCTTTGCCTATACCGAAGACGCCGAGTTTGACGGGTTCAGCATCGCATTGATGCGCGAGATCGCAGGGCGGCTGGACCGCGAGGTTGTTTTCGAGCCCAATGAGCGGTTCGGCGATATGCTGACCTCGGTACGGGCGGCGCGGGTGGATGGCGCGATTGCGAATATCTCGATCACCGCAGAGCGCGAACGGGCAATGGATTTCAGCCAGCCGATCTTTGGCAGCGGCATTCAGATCCTGCTGCCCAAGCAAACCGCGCTGACAGAGCAATTCCTTTATTATCTTGGCAATGACGTGCTTTACTTCGTGATTGCTGCGGCGCTTCTGGTTCTGATTGGTTGGGGACTGATGCGCGCCTTGCCCGATCGCGGTCCCGCGGCACTGTCCGGCGGAGCTGTGGGGATCGTCGCGGTCGTTGCGGGATTTGCCCTGCTGCTGGTGGCGGCGGGCACGATCACCGCCCGCATCACCGTCAATGCGCTGCAGGCCAATGTGCAGACCATCTCCGATCTTGAAGCGCGGATCGTCGGTACGGTGGCAGGTTCGACCAGCGATGAGTTCCTGCGCAAAAACGGCATCAACTTTCAGGGCTTTGGCGATCCGCGCGCAATGCTGGCGGCTTTTGAGCGTGACGAGATCAACACGGTTGTCTTCGACGGGCCGATACTGGCCCATTACCTGCAGACCGAAGGTCAGGGCATCGCGCGGCTGATCGAGAAGGTCTACCGCCCGGAAAACTACGGCATCCTGATGCCTGCGGGCAGCGCGCTGAAAGAGCAGATCGACCTCACGTTGCTGGAGCTGCGCGAGGATGGCACCTATGACAGGTTGCTGACCAAATGGTTCGGCAATTCCTACGTGCCCAACTGACCTGCGGCCTGCCCGCTCTTTCTTCGAAGAACGCATGCGCGGCATGTGTCAGGTGCTTTAGTTGTCCTTCTCGTCCTTCGGCGCAGCAGCATCCGCCTGCCGGATTTCCTCATTGGCGAAGAGGGCAAAGACCTGCTCCAGCTTTTCCCAGCAGATGACCACGGCGGCGCGATCAGGCATGTAGAACGCGTTGGGCTTGCCGCAATTGGCCGCGACGAACTGGATCTGACGCGGCAAGGCGAACGTGTCGTGGATGCTGGCGCCCATGCGTTCCAAAATCCGGGTTTGGCGATAGACGTGACCCAGATCACGCTGCCATTGGGTTTCGGGACGCTGGTAATCCCACAACAGCTCTGCCCCCGACGGATCACCTGCGCTGCGCTTGTGCGGCTTCAGAACAGCGGCCCAGCTGTCCAGCGCACGCTCTGCGCGGAACATGCATTTGCGCCGCTGATCTTCGGGAATGCCCAGCGTGTCTGCCAGATCCGTGAACCGCAGCGGATCATGGCCGACCATGATGCACACCGCGTTATACGCGCGTTGCAGGTTCATCGAATGCTCGGAAAAGAAATTCTCAACGCTCAACTGGTCGAAAGGCGTCTGCGTGTTGGCAAACAGGTGAATCGCCGCCGAGAGCAGCGGCACGTTGTTGGGATCAGGATCGCGCACCAGCAGGTAGACGGCCAGCGTATCAGCTGCATCCTCTTCCCAACCGAGAACCGGCAGGTCCAGCTCGTGGATCAGCATATGCGCGACTTCGTGAAAAAGGATGAAACTCATGGCGCGCACCGAGTCTTTCAGCGCCTCATCGGCCATCGCTGGCGTCAGCCCGTTGTCTATCTGACCAAGCTGCGACGCCAGGGGGAAGGTCACCTCCGCATCACTGTCTTGCGCGCCCAGCGGACCGGTCAGGGCTAAGGCAAGCAGGACGGCGGCGAAGACAGGTTTCATGAGGCGGCGTCCCTGAGGCGATCCGATATGGCTGTTGGCTCCGGTCAGCTTACGCTGCGCGAGTGAAATATGAAGCCCAGAAAGTTGAGCAGCAG
The DNA here is from genome assembly GCA_039197405.1 of Pseudomonadota bacterium. Classification (GTDB taxonomy): domain Bacteria; phylum Pseudomonadota; class Alphaproteobacteria; order Rhodobacterales; family Rhodobacteraceae; genus Planktotalea. The sequence continues at coordinate 1,906 of JBCCUH010000081.1, read as the reverse complement.
CTGCGCCGCCAGGATTTGCGTACTTTCGGTGGGATCATAGGCCGGGGCCACCTCGACCAGATCGATCCCGGCCACAGTGTTGCGCAACGCCAGCCCCTGCAAAATCTCCAGCACGTCATAATAAAGAAACCCGCCATGGCTGGGCGTGCCGGTGCCGCTGGCGATGGAGGGGCAAAAGGCGTCGATATCGATGGTCACATAGACCCGCGCGCCCGCGGGAATGCGGGCCAGTACCACCTCGGCGCCAAGCTTGCGCACCTGCCGGACCGAAAGAATGTCAGAGCCGCGTGCGCGGGCATCCTCATAGCCTTCCCTGGCAGTGGAGGAGACATTGCGAATACCCAGCTGGGTCATACCCGTGACATAGGGCTTTTCAATCGCGCGGCGCATAGGGTTGCCGTGGCCGGCTGTCACCCCATGGCGCACATCGACAAAATCAAGATGCGCGTCGATCTGCACCACATGGATCGGCTCCTGCTCGGAAAAGGCGTTGATGCAGGGGATATTGACCGAATGGTCACCGCCAATGGTCACCGGCAGCGCCCCGGCGGCGAGGATCTTGCGCACCCCATATTCGATGTTGGCGTGGCTTTCCTCGGTTTTGGTGTGAATGATATCGGCGTCGCCAATATCGACAATGCGTACGTTACCGGGCAGATAGGTGGCATCATCTTCGTGATCATAGGCGCCCGCGTGGCCAAAGCTGAACAGCGTCGAAGCCTCGCGCACCGCGCGCGGGCCAAAGCGCGCGCCCGGACGCCACTGTGTGCCGAAATCAAACGGCGCGCCAAGGATGGCGACATCAGCGTCAATCGCGTCCCAGTCGGCCACATAGGGTTTCTTGCCGAATGTCGAGATGCCCACGAAAGGCAGGTTGAGCCGCCCGCTTTCATACCCGTGATCTGCCATGCTTTCTCCTTGCGGTGAAAATTTCTTGCCAAAGAAATTTGCCAAAAATTTTCGAAAATTTTTGCGCTCCTAGCGACCTGGTATTTCGCCGCGCCGTTCCCCTGCGCCCTGCCAGTTGGCGATGGCATCCATCGCCTCTTCTGCGGTTTCGACAAATTGGAACAAGTCCAGATCATCGGCAGAAATCGTGCCCGCGTCTGACAAGGCTTCCCAATTGATGATTTTCTCCCAGAACGCCCGTCCAAAGAGCAGGAAAGGCACTTTTTCCATCCGGCCTGTCTGGATCAGCGTCAGTGTCTCGAACATCTCATCCAGCGTTCCGAAGCCGCCGGGAAACACGCAGATTGCCTTGGCGCGCATCAGGAAATGCATCTTGCGGATCGCAAAGTAGTGGAAGTTGAAGCACAGCTCAGGCGTGACATATTCGTTCGGCGCCTGTTCATGCGGCAGCACGATGTTAAGCCCAACCGAGCGCCCGCCTGCGTCAATCGCGCCTCTGTTGCCAGCCTCCATCACACCGGGACCGCCGCCGGTGACGATGACATGTTCGCGCCCGTTGCTGTCGCGCATGCTTTGTTCTGTCATCAGCCGCGCGAAAGTGCGGGTCTCGTCGTAAAACCGGCTGAGTTCAGCGAGCGTTTCGGTGCGCGCGCTGTCTTTGTTGGCAGGGGCCGGAATACGCGCGCCGCCAAAAAGCACGATGGTGCTTTGCACCTCCGCTTCATTCAGCATCAGCTCGGGCTTGAGCAGTTCAAGCTGCCAGCGCACCGGGCGCAGATCATCGCGGCACAGGAAATCTTCGTCCGTATAGGCCAGGCGATATGCCGGTGCGCGGGTCTGGGGCGTGTCGGGCACCTCTTCGGCGGCATGGCGGTCCGTGTGGGCATCGCGAAATCTGCTGTGGCGTTGGTCTTTCATCAAGCGGTCCTCGTTACATCATTTTCTCATGTCTAGCGGGCGGAACACATCGGGGCCAGTCAAGATCTGAGATTGCGCG
>JBCCUH010000080.1:0-8298 GCA_039197405.1 Pseudomonadota bacterium | reverse complement strand
GCTCCCCGAGGTATTTTCAGACCGAAGAAGGACACCGGAATCAGATTGCGTAAAACTGCGCCTTTTGTTTGGCCGACCAGCGCAGATCCAGTTCATATCCGGCTTCACCCTGACGTTCAGTTTCAACCAGATTGCGTTCGAAAAGCCAGGCGCGCGCTTTGCCATCCGCATATGGCAAGGTGATTGTTTCACTCACGATCTCGCCTTCGAGGCTGGTTTCAATGGCCCGGATAAGCGCGTTCTGTCCGGCACCGGTCAGGGCCGAAACGCACCAGATGTGATCATCGCGCAGCGCGCGCGCGTCCACTGCGTCGCGGGCATCCGCGTCCAGCAGGTCCGTCTTGTTCCACACTTCCAGCAGCGGCGCCCCTTCGCCCACCCCGAGCGAGGCCAGGATATCGCGCACATCTGCTGCCTGTTCCTCGGTGTCTTCATGGGCGATATCGCGCACATGCAGGATCAGATCGGCGGCCAGCACCTCTTCCAGCGTGGCGCGAAAGGCGGCGACCAGTTCTGTGGGCAGATCAGAGATGAACCCGACCGTGTCCGACAGGATCACCTTCGGGCCGCCTTCCAGCTCAACTGCGCGCATTGTCGGATCAAGCGTGGCAAAGAGCATGTCCTTGGCCATCACATCGGCCCCGGTCAACCGGTTGAAGAGAGTGGATTTGCCCGCGTTGGTGTAGCCCACCAAGGCGACAATCGGAAACGGCACCTTGGCGCGGGCTGCCCGGTGCAATGCGCGGGTCTTGACGACTTTTTCAAGCTGGCGGCGCAGGCGCACAAGTTGGTCATCGATGGCGCGCCGGTCCGCTTCGATCTGCGTCTCACCCGGACCGCCGACAAATCCCAGACCACCGCGCTGACGTTCAAGGTGGGTCCAGGCGCGCACCAGCCGCGTGCGCTGGTAGCTGAGCGCAGCCATCTCGACTTGCAGCACACCCTCGCGCGTTGCCGCCCTGTCCGAGAAAATCTCCAGAATCAGCCCCGTCCGGTCAAGCAGCTTGACGCCCCAGGCCTTTTCCAGATTGCGCTGTTGAACAGGGCTGACCGGCCCGTCGATCAGGACCAGTTCAACCTCAGCGGCTTCCAGGTGGTGTTTCAGCTCTTCGATCTTGCCCGAGCCGAACAGCATCCCAGGATGCGCGCGCGGCAAACGCACCACCTGCTGGCCAACGACTTCAAGTCCCGGCAGCGCAACCGCCAGCGCAACGCATTCAGCCAGCGCAGGCTCTGCCGCCCGGCGCTGGCTGTCTGTCTTGATATCAGGATGCAAGACCCAGGCGCGGGTCTGCGAGGGATCACCCATCAGTGCGGCTCTTCACCTTCGTAAAGGCTGATCGGCTGGCTGGGCATGATCGTCGAGATCGCATGTTTGTAGACCAACTGGGATTGACCATCACGGCGCAGCAGCACGCAAAAATTGTCAAACCATGTGATCACGCCCTGCAATTTGACGCCGTTGATGAGAAAAACTGTAACTGGAACCTTGGTCTTACGTACGTGATTGAGGAATGCGTCCTGCAAATTCTGTCTGTCCGTGGCCATTTTTTGTGCCTTTGTTCTTGCGCGTGGTGTGTCCGTAAAAGGACGGACGGCCCTCGTCTTCTGAGCGCCGTCCAGATGGTCTTCATCGGTGATTATGGCGGCGGGCCTCGTCAGTTACCAGCACAAAGTGCACCGCAGGGTGGGTTACGTGTCAACGCCGCCACAAGTCCGGTGAAAGAAGCGCAATAATTGCAAGGGTTTCCAGACGGCCCAGCACGGTTGCAGCGGCAAAGGCCAGCTTGGCCCCGGAAGGAATATCCGCAAGCGAAATGACTTCGCTGGACGCCACATCCAGCAGGGGGCCGGTGGTCGAGAGCGCAGCGACCGCCAGAACCAACGCGTCCTGAAAGCTGGCGCCATAGGCCGTCATGACCAGAACCACCAGCGTCACGGAAAGCGCAAACAGCATGAAGAACACCCATGCCGTGTATGCGCCCTGCCGGCGGATTCTGCGGTTGTTCGCGCCGCGCCCGCCAACAGAGGATGGGTGGATCAGCTTTTGCATCTCGCGCACACCATTGAGATATAGGGTAAAGACCCGCAGCAGTTTTACCCCGCCTGCGGTCGTTGCCACACCGCCCCCCATCAGCGCCAGCCCCATCAGGATCATCCCCGGCGTGGCAAGCCCTGACCATCCTTGAGCGCTGTCCCATTCGGCGCTGACAAAACCGGTCGTGGTCAGAAAAGACATCACCGTGAACATGCCGCCCCAAAAGGCGCGCAGCCCGTCGATGATATTATCTTCTTCATTCACATCAAAAGCGCCCAGCCAATGGCGCAGAATCAGCAGCAGCGGCACGCCGATGACCAGGATCAGCCCAATGCGGAATTCCGGGTCTTCATGCAGGCCGCGCGTGTTGCCGGTAATTGTATCAGTGGAAAAGGTAAGCCGCGAGACCGCAAAGAAGAGAAAGAGAAAAATCACAAACTCGCCGCCGAGACCCGGGCTGGTGACCTCTTCCAGACCGCCGACAGCGGAAATGCCAGAGGTTGCCAGCGTGGCCATCGCATGCATCAGCCCATCAAACGGCGTCGCGCCTCCGGCAATCAGGCAGACCCACAACACCAGGGTGAGACCGGTGTAAATCGGCAGCAGCCGTTTGGTGGCGCGGATCAGGCGCTGACCGGGGCTGGCCGCGCGGATATCGACACGGCGCAACCCGCCCTGCCCCGGTGCAGCAGAAGCGGTCACCTCAAAGCCGCCCAGATTAAGCGGCGCAAGTATTGCCGCGGCGGATATCCACATCAGCAAACCGCCTGTCCATCCGACCATTCCGCGCCACAGATGCAGGCTGGGCGGCAGCCGGTCGGGCGAAAAGAGCGACGCGCCCGTTGTCGTAAGGCAAGACACCATTTCCACATAGGCGTTGAGAAATGTGGTGGTGCGCAGCGCTTCATGGAACGGAACGGCCAGAACCAGCGGCATCAACGCAAAAACGGCCAACAGGGATGCAAGGTGCTGCAAGGCTGTGTGATGAACGGGCCGTGTCGAAAAGGCGATCCCGATAAGGGCACACAAAACCAACCCCAGCGTGCCTGAATAGAAAAAGCTACGCGCGATATGAAAGGCTTCACGATCCAGAGCGTGCAGGGCCGGGATATACATCATCAGGCAGCCGATGATCACGAAGATCACAAACACCGGCAGATCGAGAATACGCTGCAGCATCGGTTGCGCCTAGAAGAAGTCGATGGAGACTTGCAACAGCCGCTCGACCTCGCTGACATCGGCGCTCATAGCGAAAATTGCGACGACATCGCCCTCTTCGATGCGCAGCTTGCCGTGCGGCTTCACATAAGCGCCGTTCTTTAGGATACCGCCCAGCAGCACGCCTTCGGGAAAATCAACGTCGCGGATTGCCTGACCTGCCAGGGGCGATGTGGACAGCACTTCGGCTTCAATGAGTTCCGCCTCTGCATCCCCGATGGAATAGACCGATCGCACCCGCCCGTGCCGGATATGGCGCAGGATCGAGCTGACCGTTGTGGCGCGCGGATTGATGTAGGCATCAATGCCCAAGGGCGACATCAGCGGCACCAGCGTTGGATCGTTGATCAGGGCCACCGCCATCGGGCACCCAGCAGCCTTGGCGCGTACGGAAGCCAGCATGTTGGTCTTGTCGTCATCGGTCACTGCCAGCACCGCATCGGCGCGTTGGATGTTGGCCTCGTTCAGCAGGGCAGCGTCAAGCCCGTCACCATGCAGAACGATGGTTCGTTCCAGCGCATCAGCGGCACGCTCTGCGACCGGGCGGCTTTTTTCGATAACCTTGGCTCGCACCCGGGTTTCGCGCCCTTCCAGCGCCTCGGCCACGGCAAGGCCCACATTGCCGCCGCCGATCAGAACAACCCGTTCCTGCCGCCGGTGCGTCTTGCCGAAAATCTCCATAGTGCGGGTGACGTCTTCGACATTGGCAAAGACATAGCATTCATCGCCCTCAAAAAGCTGATCGCCCGCTTCCGGCGCAAAAAGCGAACCTTCGCGGCGCACCCCAACGACGATGGACTTGAGCGTCGAAAAGAGATCGGTCAGTTGCCTTAGCGGTGTGTTGAGAACCGGGCAGTTTTCATCCAGCTTGATCCCCAGAAGCTGTGCCTTGCCATCTAGAAAGGTTTCGGTGTCAAAGGCCGAAGGTGCAGAAAGCCGCTGAAGCGCGGCATCGGCCACCTCCTGCTCGGGGCTGATCACCACGTCAATCGGCATGTGATCGCGGCGATAAAGATCGGCGTAGATGGCATCAAGATAGCTTTGACCGCGCAGGCGCGCGATCTTGCGCGGAATGTTGAACACCGAATGCGCCACCTGGCAGGTGACCATGTTCACCTCATCCGAATGGGTCGCGGCAATGATCATATCGGCGTCGCGCGCACCGGCTTTGTCGAGGATATCTGGATAGCTGGCAAAGCCTGCAATGCCCTGCACATCAAGGCTGTCGGTGGCACGCCGAACCAGTTCGGCATTGTTGTCCACGACCGTGACATCGTTGCGCTCGCCCGAAAGATGCCGGGCAATCTGCCAGCCAACCTGACCTGCCCCACAGATGATGACTTTCATGCGCGCCCCTTGGCCGTTTGAAACGGACCTTCTGAATGCCAGAGTGCATTGCCGGGGTCAATCTCGGGGCGTTCAGGCCGACGGTGCGGCTTCTTCTTCCTCTATCTGGGCAATGCGCGCGCCTGCCTTGTTGGTCGTGACCACGCCCAGCGATTTCAGCTTGCGGTGCAGCGCCGACCGCCCCATTCCGACGAAATTCGCGGTGCGGCTGATATTGCCGCCGAACCGGTTGATCTGGGTCAGCAGGTATTCACGTTCAAACGCTTCGCGCGCTTCTCTGAGCGGCAGCGTTGCCAATGAGCCGGAGAGCACAACGCGCCCTTCCTCTTCGCCTCCCGGTTGCTCGGAGGGCAACTCGCGCGCCTCGATGGGTCCGGTGCCATCGCCCAGAATGAGCACACGCTCCACAAGGTTCTTGAGTTGCCGCACATTGCCGGGCCACACCATCGTCTGCATGAGCGCGGCAGCTTCCTCCGAAAAGTCCCGCGCAACCAGCCCCTGGCTTTTCTTGCCCTCTTCCACAAAATGCGCCGCCAGAAGCGGAATGTCCTCACGCCGTTCTTCAAGGGAAGGGACAAGGATCGGCACCACATTCAGACGATGGTAAAGCTCTTGCCGAAAGCGATCAGCCGCGATTTCCGCCTCAAGGTCCCGGCAGGTGGAGGAGATGACACGCAGATCCACGCGCACCTTTTCCGATCCGCCGACACGGGTAAACTGCTGGTCTACCAGAACCCGCAGGATCTTGCCCTGCGTGCCAAGCGGCATATCGGCCACCTCATCGAAATAAATCACCCCGCCGCTTGCCTGTTCCAGCAGCCCCGGTTCAATGCCCTTCTCGGCGCTTTCGCGTCCAAAAAGCACCTCTTCCATCCGGTCGGGCTCTACCCCGGCGCAGTTGACGGTGACGAACGGGGCATCCTTGCGCGCGGAGTTGGCGTGGATATAGCGGGCCGCCACCTCTTTGCCTGACCCGGCCTGACCGCGCAGCATCACACGTCCGTTGGATTTGGTGACCTTGTCGAGCTGACTGATCATCGTGCGGAACGCGGCGCTGTCACCGACCATATCCGCAGCAGGCGCGTCGCGGCGCTTGAGGCTGGTGTTTTCCCGGCGCAGGCGCGAGGTTTCCATCGCGCGGCGGATCACCACCAGCAACTGATCGATGTTGAACGGCTTTTCAATGAAATCATAAGCGCCCTGTTTGATGGCCGCGACCGCAATCTCGATATTGCCGTGCCCCGAGATGATCACCACCGGCACTTCGGGGTAGTCCTTCTTGATCACCTTCAGGATGTCGATGCCATCCATCGTGCTGTCTTTGAGCCAGATGTCGAGAATCATCAACGCCGGTTGCTCGGCCTTCACTTCGGCCATGCAGTCGTCGGATGTGCCAGCCAAACGCGTCGTAAAACCCTCGTCTTCCAGAATATCCGAGATCAGCTCACGAATATCCCTCTCGTCGTCGACTATGAGAATGTCACCCATTATGCTCTCCACCGTTTAACTTTTTCAGCGTGTTTGCAGCCGCCTGGCTGTCTGCGTCTTCCTTGATCAAAGGCAATCGGATCACCGCCATCGCGCCCGGTTTGCCCGACGCATTGGTCAGCGCGCTATCGGTCAGAACCAGCGAGCCGCCATGCTCTTCAATGATTTTCTTGACGATGGGCAGCCCCAGGCCGGTGCCCTTTTCGCGCGTTGTCACGTAAGGCTCGAACAATCGCGCCCGGTCCTCCGGCAGGCCAATGCCACTGTCCGCAACCTTGATCTCTGCCATCGCCTTGTCGCGGGCCAGGGAAACGGAAACCTGCCGGACTACAGCATCCGATCCATGTTTTTCCTCATAACTTTCAATGGCTTCCCCGGCGTTCTTGATGAGGTTAGTTAACGCCTGATTGATCATCGTGCCATCCAGCTCCGCCATCATCGCGCCGTCCGGCACATCGATCTGGAAAGACACATCCGGTTGTCCGGTTTCCTGCAGCGAGGCTGCATCGCGCACCAGTTTCGCCAGATCCTCGCGGCGCCTGTCCGGCTCGGGCATGCGCGCGAACTTCGAAAACTCATCCACGATGCGGCGCAAGTCACCGGTCTGGCGCACGATCACATCTGTCATTTGTTCCAGCTTTTCTGCATCCGCCCCGGCCATTGGCATGAATTTGCGTTTGATCCGCTCAGCGCTGAGCTGGATCGGCGTCAGCGGGTTCTTGATCTCATGGGCGATGCGCCGGGCCACATCGCCCCAGGCTGCCATGCGTTGCGCCGTTACAAGATCGGTCACATCATCGAAAGCCACCACATAGCCTTCCAGCGAGCCATCATCGCGCATGCGGCGCGACATGCGCACCAGCAGGTTCTCCAATTGCCCGTCCCGCGTCACCTTGATCTCGGCCTGTGCCGTGTCGCTTTGAGCAGAGCGCAGCTTTTCAAGCAGCGGGCCGAACTCGGGGACCGCTACGGCCAGCGCGACGTCCTGCTGGTTTTCATGCCATCCCAGCAACCTTTCAGCAGAGCGGTTGACGAATGATACCCGCCCCTCCGCGTCAAGACCGACAACGCCGGACGTCACCGAACTAAGCACCGAATCAAACAGGCGGCGGCGGCGATCAATCTGCCGGTTGTTTTCCAGAAGCGTTTCGCGCTGGCCTTTCAACTGCAGCGTCATCTGGTTGAAATAGCGTCCGAGCATGGCAATCTCGTCATCGCCTTCCTCTTCGGGTACCTGCACATTCAGGTTGCCCCCGCCCACGCGCTGCGCCGCGCCGGCCAAACGGCCGATCGGGCGGGACAGACGTTCGGCGAAAAACAGCCCAAGCCAGGTTGCCGCAAGGATCAAAATGACCGCAAAGCCGATGTAGACCAGTCCGAACTCAAACAGCCTGCGCCCACGTTCGCTTTCCTGCTGCTGGTAAAACCGTGCAGTTTCCTGAGTTTCATCGAGAAGCTGAAGGATTTTCCCGTCCACTTCGCGGCTGACATAGAGATAGCTGTCGAGAAAACCGCTTAGGGGAACAACGGCCCGGAACTCATTGTTTTGCCAGTCTTCTATGACATGAATGCCATTGCTAAGCGCCGAGTTGATCTCTGCCGGGGACAGCTCTTCGAAGTCGAACAGATATGAGCGTTCACCGCGCGCTTCGATCTCGCCGGTGCCATCGACAACAAACGCCTCGCGCAAGCCGCGCTGGATTTGCAGCTGCCCGTCACGCAGCACTTCCCGCAGCGAGGTTGCCGCGCGGAAGCGCACCTCATTGCGGCGCAGGTTCAGATAGTTGGCCAAAGCGCGCGCGTCCTGGTCCAGATCGCGGCGCTGCTCGTTTTCATAGGCTTCGGCGGCAGCTAAAGAGTTGCCGACAACTGATTGAACACGCTGAGAAAACCACGCTTCCAATCCCATGTTGATCGTCAGCCCTGCAAAGATCGCCACTGTGACCGTCGGGATCAACGCCATCAAGGCAAACACGCCGGTCAGATAGAGGTGCAGACGCGAGCCGGCGGATTTTGCCCTGCGCGCGGCGATCATGCGTGCCAGCTGTTGCAGCACCAAGGCGGCGATCACCAGCACATAGACCATATCCGCCATCAGGACGAACCGCAGCCAGGGCGAGGTCGCCCCCTGGTTGAGCGGTCCGAGCACAAGATAGGTTACAAGCGCAAGCACCGGGCCAAGCAGCACGACGAACAGCGTTGCTGCG
>JBCCUH010000079.1:0-8321 GCA_039197405.1 Pseudomonadota bacterium | reverse complement strand
TGGCAATCAGCAAAAGATTGTTCTGGCCCGCGAGATCGAGCGCAATCCCGATCTGCTGCTGGTTGGACAGCCGACACGCGGCGTCGATATCGGGGCCATCGAGTTCATCCACCAACAGATTGTTGCCCTGCGCGATCAGGGCAAGGCGATCCTGCTCGTCTCGGTGGAACTCGATGAGATTTTCTCGCTCTCGGACCGCATCGCAGTGATGTTCGACGGTCATATCATGGGGTTCCGCGATCCTGGGGAGACCGACGAAAAGGAACTCGGCCTGCTGATGGCCGGTGTAAATGAGGAGGCCGCCTGATGTTAACCAAATTGAAATTTGGCGCGCTTAATGCTATCTGTAAGAAGGCCGATATGTCTTTGCCGCAAGGGTTGAAAACCACACCCAACACCGGGGATTGTAATGACCAACGCAGAATTTGCCAAGGAGCGGGACGCGCTGGAACTCAAAAGGATGCGTGCAGAAGCCGCATATTACGAACAGCTCGCTTCCGGAGAGGCACGCAGCGCAGAGATGCGACAGACGTTTTTGTTGTTGATCGCGGGTATTGTGTTCGGCCTGACATTGACGGCCATTGTGCAATTCATTGTCTGAACGTCGGCGCGTATGACGGAACAAGACCTCGAACTGGAAAAGCTGAGACGCGAGATTCGCAACATCTCAGCAAACACACAAAAAGCGCTTACAGAAATACGGAAAACGGAGCGCGAAATCACTCTCTACCCTGTCGTGGTCGGCACCGGATTCATACTGGCATTTGTGGGACTGTTCAAAGCTCTATCGTAGCATCGATGGGAGCTTTATAATGGAAAAGATGCCTGCCTGGGCGGATGCCGTCCTTGTTCCGCTTTTCTCGCTGCTGCTCGCCGCCCTTCTGTCGGCATTGGTTATCATCGGTATCGGCGAAGACCCGGTTGCCGCGTTCAAGTTGATGGTTGAAGGGGCGCTGATGCGCTCTGCCGGATGGGGCTACACGCTCTATTACGCGACGAACTTCATGTTTACCGGTCTTGCCGTCGCCGTCGCCTTTCACGCCCGCCTGTTCAACATCGGCGGTGAAGGGCAGGCCTTGCTGGGCGGTCTGGGTGTTGCTCTTGCATGCCTCTATATCCCGTGGCCGCATTGGACGCTGGCTTTGCTGGGCTCAACCATTGGCGCAGCGCTCTTTGGTGCGGCCTGGGCTTTTGTCCCGGCCTATCTGCAGGCCAAACGCGGCAGCCATATCGTGATCACCACGATCATGTTCAACTTCATCGCAGCGGCCTTGCTCAACTACGTTCTGGTCAACCTGCTGCGCCCCGCAGGCGCGATGGATCCGGCAACGGCCAAGTTCCCCGAAGCCACACATCTGCCGACTTTCCGGGACATGTTCTCGACCGCGGATACAATCCTGTTTCGCGGCGCACCTGCAAACGTGACCTTTTTCCTCGCGGTTCTGGCCTGTGTGCTGGTCTGGTTTTTGATGTGGCGCACACGGCTTGGCTATGAGATCCGCGCCTTCGGCCATTCGGAAAGCGGTGCGCGATACGCCGGGATCAGCCCGGTCAAAATCACCGTGATTGCCATGCTGATCTCTGGCGGATTGGCCGGTCTGATGGCCCTCAACACCACACAGGGCGAAAGCGAACGCCTGATCCTGAATATGACGGAAGGCGCCGGTTTTATCGGTATCGCCGTTGCACTGATGGGCCGCAGTCACCCAGCTGGCGTTTTCCTGGCTGCGATCCTTTTTGGTTTTCTCTATCAAGGCGGCGCAGAGCTGGCGCTCTGGACCAATATCCCGCGTGAGTTGATTGTTGTGATCCAGGCGCTTGTAATCCTCTTTACCGGGGCCTTGGACAACATGGTGCGGATGCCGCTTGAAAAACTCTTCGCGATGCTGCGCAAGGGAGATGTGTGATGGATTTCCTGACGATGATCCAGGTGCTGGACAGCACCGTGCGCCTTGCGACGCCGCTGCTTCTGGCCTGTCTTGCCGGCCTTTTTTCAGAGCGCGCCGGAATTTTCGACATCGGGCTGGAAGGCAAGATGCTGGCGGCGGCTTTCTTTTCGGCGGCCGTTGCGGCGATGACCGGGTCAGTCTGGCTGGGCCTGCTGGCAGGCATAGCCGCCTCCATGGCTCTGTCCGGGGTGCATGGGCTTGCCTCGATCACCTTCCGTGGCAATCAGCTGATCTCTGGCGTCGCGATCAACTTTCTGGCCGCCGGCATGACCGTGCTGATCGCGCAGGACTGGTTCAAGCAAGGTGGGCGCACACCGTCGCTCATGGGCGGCGGGCGTTTCAATCCGATAGAATTGCCCTTTGCCGAAGCCTTGAGCGGCGTGCCCTTCCTGGGACCGATCTATTCAGAGCTGATCTCGGGCCATACTTTCCTTGTCTATGCGGCCGTTGTCGCCGTGCCCTTCACCTGGTGGCTGCTCTATCGCACGCGGTTTGGCCTGCGTTTGCGCGCGGTTGGGGAAAATCCGGCTGCGGTGGATACCGCTGGTGTTTCCGTTGTTGGGCTGCGCTTTGCTGCGGTTGCCATCTGCGGGGTTCTTTGTGGGATTGCAGGGGCCTATCTGGCCACTGGCCTGCAGGCCGGGTTCGTCAAGGACATGACCGCCGGACGCGGTTTTATCGCGCTTGCTGCGCTGATCTTTGCGAAATGGCGCCCCTGGTACGCGCTCAGCGCTTGCCTGCTTTTCGGCTTCCTGCAAGCCATCGCGCTCAGGTATCAGAATATTGATCTGGGGGCCTTCACCCTTCCGGTGCAGTTCATGGATGCCCTGCCCTATATCCTGACCGTCGTGATCCTTGCGGGCTTTGTCGGCAAAGCGGTTCCGCCGCGTGCAGGCGGCGAACCTTACGTGAAAGAGCGATAAGTCCAGTTGGATTTCTCGCGCAGGCCAACCTCTCTGCGATTTTGCCGCACTTGCGAAGTCCGGTGAGGTTGGTCTAAGGGAACACATGCAGATCTACCTCCCAATCGCTGAAGTTTCCGTCAACGCGTTCCTCTTGTTGGGGCTTGGCGGTATGGTGGGCATTCTGTCCGGCATGTTCGGTGTCGGCGGCGGGTTTCTGATGACGCCGCTCTTGTTCTTCATCGGCATCCCTCCGGCGGTCGCGGTCGCGACAGAGGCGAACCAGATCGTGGCCTCGTCCTTTTCCGGGGTGCTGGCACATTTCAAGCGCAAGTCGGTGGACCTGCGCATGGGAACGGTGCTGCTGATCGGCGGTCTTGCAGGCGCGGCGCTGGGGGTTGTTCTCTTTAACTATCTGCGCAGCCTAGGTCAGGTCGATCTGCTGGTACGGCTGTGCTATGTGGTCTTTCTGGGCATCATCGGCGGGTTGATGTTCATTGAAAGCCTGAACGCCATTCGCCGCAGCAAGAAACAGGCCGGTGCTCCCAAACGCAAACAGCGTAGCTGGGTTCACGCGATGCCGTTCAAGATGCGTTTTCGGACATCGGGACTTTACATCTCTGTCATTCCGCCACTGCTGGTTGGATTGGCAGTCGGTGTTCTGGCCGCGATCATGGGTGTGGGTGGCGGCTTCATCATGGTGCCTGCGATGATCTACCTGCTCGGCATGCCGACGAAAGTCGTTGTCGGAACATCGCTGTTTCAGATCATCTTCGTGACAGCCTTCACCACACTGCTGCACGCCACGACCAACTATACGGTCGATATGGTGCTGGCCGTGCTCTTGCTGGTGGGCGGCGTCATCGGTGCGCAGATCGGAACGCGTATCGGCACCAAGTTGAAGGCAGAGCAGCTGCGCATCCTGTTGGCGATTATGGTGCTGGCGGTTTGCAGCAAGCTGGCGCTGGATCTGCTGATCATGCCATCCGAGCTGTTCTCGCTCGGCCCAGCGGGAGCCCACTGATGTTGCGCCGCTTGCTGATCGCGATTGCATTTCTGGCATCCCCTGCTCTGGCCGAGGACGTGGTTCTTGGCCTGTCCCAGAACAAAGTATCGATCACCACCAATTTTGATGGCTCCGAGATTCTGATATTCGGCGCGATCAAGCGCGAAGCACCCGTTCCGCAAGGCCCGCCGCTGAATGTCATCGTGGCGGTGCAAGGCCCGTCAGAGCCGGTCGTGGTGCGCCGCAAGGACAAGCGCTACGGCATCTGGGTCAACACCACATCCGTCGAAGTGGATTCAGCGCCCAGCTACTATGCAGTGGCGACCAGCGGCACGCTCCGCGACGCGCTGAGAGATACCGAAGACCTACGGCACAAAGTGTCGATCCCGCGCGCGATCCGCTCTGTCGGCGCGCCCATGGATGTCCAGGATCCGCAAAGCTTTACCGAAGCGGTGATCCGTATTCACAAAGCCAATGGATCGTATCAGCTGAATGAAAACTCGGTCGAACTGAGCGAGGACACGCTTTTTCGAACCGCCGTTTCGATGCCGGCCAACTTGACCGAAGGCAAGTATATCACGCGTATCTTTCTGACTCGTGACGGCAAGGTCGTGTCCTCCTACGCAACAGCGATTGATGTGCGTAAAGTCGGGCTGGAACGCTGGCTCTACACCCTGTCACGCCAACAGCCGCTGGTCTATGGCCTTTTGTCTCTGGCCATAGCGATCCTTGCGGGCTGGGGCGCTTCTGCGATCTTCACGGCTATCCAGCGCAGGTAACAACGGCGCAGGTCAGATGTTTTCGCTTTCCAGTGCCAGCGGCGCGGCAGGTGTGCTGCGCAGATCATCCACGCGCAGCGGGCCGGCGGGACGCGACAACCTGTTGCGCGTCACCCAGATCAGACGTTCCTGCGCGCGGGTAATGGCCACATAGGCAAGCCGCTTCCACAGCGGCTGCCCCGCTTCCACCCGGCCCATCCGCGCCGCGACAAACAGATCGGGCGCAAAGACCTGCACGGTTTCCCATTGGCTGCCCTGCGCCTTGTGGATGGTGACAGCAGCGCCATGCAGAAACGTCGCGCCCATATTGGCGGCAAAGGGGATGAAGGGTTCTTCCTCATCCGGTTTTTCGATTTTCACGATCGACGCGGCAGAAACCTGCGGTTCCTCCGCCCCCATCACATGAAGTCGTGAAAAACCCGGCTTGCGTCCTGGCCCCAGATAAACGACCTGCGCGCCTTTGATCAGGCCGCGCGCCTCCAGATCAAGACGTTTCTTGCGGTGCTTCAGCGGCAGTTCAATCCCGTCGCAGATCAGCGGCTCGCCTTCCAGAAGCGCATCCTCTGGCGCACCATGCACGGTGCGAAACGCGTTGATCAGACGAATGCGTGTGGCATTGCGCCAGACCAACACCGGGCTGCGGGCCATCAGATCAACCTCTACCCTTTGCCCCAGAACCACGCGGTCATCGCGGCGCGCAGTATCTTCCACCAGCCTCTCAAATTCATGAAACTCCAGCGCGGGATCGGCCAGAGCATGTGCGAGATCCAGAATCGGGCTGTCCGCATCCTGCCTGTGCACGCGGCTGAGTTCCAGCTTGCGCGGCGCACTGAGCCCGTCAAAGACCATCGCACCCGATTGGTTGACCGGGGCCAGCTGCGCCGGATCCCCAAAGAGCACAAGCGTCGGGAAAATCTCCTGCAAATCCTCGAACTGCTTGTCGTCCAGCATCGAGGCTTCATCGACAAAACCTACATCAAGCGGGCTGTCGCGACGTTTCCAGCCGGTAATGAAATCCGAACCACGCAGCCCAGCAGTGGCCAGAGCGCCGGGAATGGACTTGTTGGATTTGTAGAACTCCGCCGCCCGGTCGAGCGCTGCATCGGTCAGCCCTTCGATCACCGGGCGCTCGCCATTGCCTGCCAGCCATTCTGCGACCTTTTCATACTCGGGATCGTAGACAGGCGTGTAGAGAATGCGGTGGATGGTGGTGGCCGGCACACCGCGCATACGCAGGACCGAAGCCGCCTTGTTCGTCGGCGCGAGGATCGCAAGCGTGCGTTTGTCAGCTTTACGTTTGCTTTCGAAATCCCCTGAGACAATATCGACGCCAGCTTCTTCGAGGGCTTTGTAAAGCTCTGCTAGCAATAGCGTTTTGCCCGACCCCGCCTTGCCGATGACCGCCATGACCTGATCAGACGTCGTGCGCGGCGGCATCAGCAGCGCGTCGGCCAGATCAATGCCTGCATGCCGCAATACATCCGTGACCGCATCGTAAGCGGTGGCCTGATCGTCCGAGAAAGTGAGGGCCGTAGACATGAGGCGCAGACTAGCCGCGCCCCTTCCCAATCACCAGCGCCATTAGGCCGATTTGCGTTTCAATTCCGGGGATGATTCACCGAAGGCCAGCTCGAACGAGTTCCGCGACTGCGCAAGCGAAACCCCTGATTTCTCCGCAACCCCGTTGATGGCGCCGGCGCTGAGTTCCCACAGCCCGATGGAGATTTGTGCGCGCCCTTCGCCTCGGGTTCCCAATACCTCTGGGCTGGCACCAATCATGCGGTAGATCCGGATCATTCGGGCATCAAACACCGCCACACAATGGGCTATGCCGAACCGCTTCATGCATTCCCCCGCCGCCATCATCAAGGCTGCCGCCGTGCGCGGCTCTGCTCCGCGTGACAGGCAAAAGCGGGTGCATTCCCAGATCTCATGCGAACGGATTTCGCCGCCGCCGATAATATCCGTGAAGTGGTCATTCACCATTGTGCGGCCTGTGGTCGGCAGCAGCCTGAGCGAGCCGCCGTGGCTTCCATCCGCGTTTTCCCAGATCAAGTAGAGCGGGTTGAGATCGTCGTAGGCGTCTCGTTCCTGGCCAGAGCTGTTAACCTGAACATCCCAGCCAAGGCGGGTCTTGAACTGATCAGCGCGCGCTTCAAACATCGCTGTTTTGAGCGATGGGTAACGATCGAGTTGGTCAGCATAGAGGTAGCGGATCATCGAAGCACCTTTTCATCGGCAAGAGTTTCATTGCCGACAAACCTGTGCCTTGATGGTTAACCCGTTGTAACCCGAGCGTTCGGCGCCTGTTGCTCGTCTGAGTGGACGGACAGGCCGGAAATCACCACAAGCCCCTGACTGAGCGCTCGGGCAACGGCGTGAGTGGTGTTCATAGCCCCCAATTTGAACCGCGCGGATTCGATGTAGACCCGCAACGTATGCTCCGAGATCGACATGGTATCAGCAGCCTGCGCGCGGCTGTAACCCATGGCCAGAAAGGTGATCGCGTCAATCTCGCGCGGCGAAAGCGCACGCGATGCTTCGGGCTGCCTGTCGGGTTCGAATTCAAGCGCCTTTTGATTAAACACATGCGCAATCAGAATAAGCTGCCTGCGATGCTCTTCCGTGAAGGCCTGCCATCGCTCGTCATCACAAGAGTGCGACACGGTAAACAGCGCGAATTGCCCGTTTGGACCGCGGATCGGCACCGAGAATCCCTGATTGCCAACTCCATGATTTATCGCGTCTTTCTGAAACGCGCGCGCAGCTTTCGAGCTCCAGTCAAGCCGCTTCCAGTCCACCGGGTGAAACCGCTGATAACAGCCGATAATCACCGGATCGATGCGGACATAATCCTTTTCCAGATAGCGGTCGTGCCATTCTCTCGGGTAGGTCAGACAGCCGTATTGTTCTCCTGCGCTGTTGATCCAGTGGTACACCATGTGATCCACGCCAAACGCATCGCGAAAGGCAAAGATCGCCTTATTCATATCTTCAAGCCCGGAAGCGCGCTCCAGCTCCGAAAGGATCCGTTCGACAATTTGAGTGCGTGAGTTTTGAAGCACTGACACCGTCCCTGGTATTGGCCGACATTTCCACCGATGCCACCAGCTGCGCATCTTCCAATTGAGCTGCCAGAGCAGGCAGGTCATTATGCGCCGCGAACGTCTTTAGATCGGTCAGAACGTCGATAATCCATTTATGCGTCATGATACTCTCGTTTTTAGAAGTTAATGAATGGTTAACACAACTATAGCACGAGCCTATTAATTTTGGGTATTCGCAGAAAACAACTCCCCAGAAATAGCGGGGAGGCGCGGATTCAAGCCATTGATCCCCCTGATTTAGCGCCAAAAACTACAAGACCCGCGCAATCGCAGGGATCGCGCGGGTCGAACTTAGGGATTCGGCGAGTTAACCGAGTGCGTCAGCGCGCGTCCAGAACATCCTCCAGCGTGCGCAGCCCGGTCTTGGGCGCCTGCACCAGAACCGACATATTGCCTGGTTTGTGCTCGTTACGCAGCATCTTCATATGCGCGGCGGGCAAGTCGGCCCAGTCGAACACTTCGGACATGCAAGGATCAAGGCGACGCTCGACCATCAGCTTGTTGGCTGCCATCGCCTGTTTCAGATGCGCAAAGTGAGAGCCTTGCAGACGCTTCTGATGCATCCACATGTAACGCAC
>JBCCUH010000078.1:0-8364 GCA_039197405.1 Pseudomonadota bacterium | reverse complement strand
GCTGCGGGCTACATCGCCCCGCGCCATCTGAAAGCCATGAAGGAAACCGGCGGCACGCTGCATGCGGCTTATGATGTTAACGACAGCGTTGGCATCATGGACAGCCATTTCCCCGACGCGGCCTTCTTTACTGAGTTTGAACAGTTCGACGCCCATGTGCACGGCCTGCGCACGGGCGGGACGGGCATCGATTACGTCGGTATTTGCTCGCCTAACTACCTGCACAAATCGCACATGGGCTTTTCCTTGCGCGCGGGGGCGGATGCTATTTGCGAAAAGCCTCTGGTGCTGAACCCGTCTGACATTGATGATCTGGAAAAGCTGGAAGCCGAAACTGGCAAGCGTATCCATTCGATCCTGCAGCTGCGTCTGCACCATTCGATCATCGCGCTAAAGGAAAAGATCGCGAACGGTCCCAAGGATAAGATCTACGATGTGGATCTGGGTTACTTCACCTCCCGCGGCGCTTGGTATCACGCCTCCTGGAAGGGCTTCGATCAAAAGTCCGGTGGTATCGCCACGAACATCGGTGTGCATTTCTATGACATGCTGAGCTTTGTCTTTGGCCCGATGAAAGAGAACATCGTGCATCATCGCGGCACAGATGCCGCGGCGGGTTATCTTGAGTTCGCTCAGGCCCGCGTGCGCTGGGTTCTGTCGATCAACCGCGATCACCTGCCCGCGCATACGCCTGCGGGTCAGACAACGCACCGCTCGATCACTGTGGAAGGCGAAGAGATCGAATTCTCCGGCGGCTTCACCGATCTGCACACCGCGTCTTACCAGAACGTGCTGGACGGTGGCGGCTATGGTCTCGACATCGTGCGCCCGTCTATCGAAGTGGTCAGCCACATCCGCACGGCGCCGATTGAGCCGGGCCGGGGTGAGCAGCACCCAGATATTGCGAAAGTCCTCGCGGGATGATCGCAGACGGCGCAGAGGTTCACCCGGAGGCTTTCGTGCATGAAAGCGCCTGGGTTGATGCGCCTGCCAGGATCGGCGCTGGGGCCAAGCTGTGGCACTTCGTTCATGTGCTGGGCCATACGGAGATCGGTGCAGGAAGCAGCTTGGGACAGAACGTCATGGCTGGGCCGCATGTCACCGTTGGCAAAGGCTGCAAAATCCAAAACAACGTGGCGCTCTATAAGGGTGTGACGCTGGAGGATGATGTCTTTTGCGGGCCCTCCTGCGTCTTCACCAACGTGCTGACCCCGCGCGCCCATGTGGAGCGTAAGGATGAGTTCGGGCTGACACTGGTGAAGCGCGGCGCGACCATCGGGGCGAATGCCACGATTGTCTGCGGCAATACGCTGGGTGCCTACTGTATGATCGCAGCCGGTGCTGTGGTCACCAAAGACGTGCCGGATTATGCGCTGATGGCAGGCGTCCCGGCGAAGCGTCTTGGGTGGGTCTCCCGCTCTGGCGATCGGCTTGGCGACGATCTGATCTGCCCGCGCACTGGCGAGCAATATGTCGAGACGGATGGTCTTCTTTCACTGAAAGAGACTTAGAACACCCCGGGTCGCATCGTGGCCCGGTTCGTGCCCGACCCGCCCCCAGGGCGAGCGCGAATTTCAGACAGAACGGCCACGTGGCACTGGGGGACTTTTGTAGGATCCTCGGGTCAGGTGGACAGCCGCCCTCGGGCCCGGCACGAACCTGATGTTACGCTCTGAAACGGGCACCTGAATTTGAAGAAGGCACATCCCATGCAATTCATCGACCTCAAAGCCCAGCAAGCCCGCATCCGCGACAAGATCGACGCGCGCCTTGCCGCTGTTCTGGATCACGGCGGCTATATCCTTGGCCCGGAAGTAAAAGAGCTGGAAGAGAAACTCGCCGCCTATTGCGGGGCCAAACATGCGATCACCTGCGCCAATGGCACGGACGCGCTGCAGATGGCGCTGATGGCGTTGGGCGTGCGCAGCAGGGATGCGGTCTTTGTGCCCTCCTTCACCTTTGCTGCCACGGCAGAGGTTGTGCCCTGCATGGGCGCAACCCCGGTCTTCGTCGAGGTCGATCCTGTCTCTTTCAACATGGATCCTGCCAGCCTCAAGCGTTGCATCGCGCATGCGAAGGATCAAGGCCTCACGCCCAAGGTCGTGATCCCCGTGGACCTTTTCGGCCTGCCTGCGGACTATGACGCGATCACGGCCATCGCCAAGGATGAAGGCCTGCACCTCATCGGCGACAGCGCGCAGGGCTGGGGCGGCATCTACCGTGGCCAGATGACCGGCACCTTCGGCGATCTGACCACCACGTCCTTTTTCCCGGCCAAGCCCCTCGGGTGCTACGGCGACGGCGGCGCGATGTTCACCGATAATGACGAACTGGCCGAGCTGCTGATCTCGCTCAGGTTCCACGGCAAGGGCGACTATAAATACAACAACGTGCGCATCGGTATGAACTCGCGTCTTGATACCATTCAAGCCGCGATCCTGCTGGAAAAGCTGGCGATCTACGCCGATGAAATCGAGGCCCGCCAGCGCGTCGCAGACCGCTATAACGAGGCGCTGTCCGATGTGATCGACACGCCCCATGTGGGCAATGAGAGCCAGTCGATCTGGGCGCAATATACGCTGAAAACGCGAGACGGTCAGGATCGCGAAGCGATCATGGGGCAAATGCAGGAAGCGGGTATTCCAACCACCGTGTACTATCCAATGCCACTGCATATGCAGCAAGCCTACAACATGTTTCCCACCGATCCCGAGGGGCTAGAGACGTCCGAGACACTGGCCAAACAGGTCTTCTCCCTGCCCATGCACCCCTACCTGGAACCCGATGTGCAAGATCAGATCACAAGCGCCCTGCGCAGCGCCCTGCGCAGCTAACCCTACATGCGCGCCTGGGTGATCAAAACAGGCGAGCCGGTTCCCTATTTGCCTGCGGAACATGAGGATCGTCTGTTTCGCGCAGGGCTCATGGCCGAGACGCTGCACAGGCGCGGGCATGAGGTTACTTGGTGGAACGCGCAGTTTCACCACCAGTTGAAACATATGCGCGATGTGACGCCTTCGGTACCGGTCCGCCCCGATGCGGATGGTCCGGAGATGATCTTTCTGCCCTCGCGCGGCTATGCGAAAAACATCTCGCTCGCGCGCTTTCGCGATCATGCGGAGTTGCGGCGGGAGTTTGAACGCCTTGCGCCGACACTCCCCCGCCCTGATGTGATCATCTGCGCCTGGCCGACGATTGATCTGGCCGATGCCGCAGTGCGGTTCGGCAAGGCCCATGGCATCCCGGTGATACTGGACGTGCGCGACCTTTGGCCGGATATCCTTTACGAGCGTATCACTGCGAAGACGGGTCTGCCGTTCAAGGGCTATCTCATCCCTTACGAGCGGAGCGCCCGGCGTGCGATGCGCGGGGCCACTTCCGTGACCTCGATCACGGATGGAATGCTCGATTGGGCGCAGCGCCGATTTGGGCGCACACAATCCACGCGCGACAGGGTGTTTCACCAGTCGCAGAACCCGGAAACGCATATGCCGGACACCGAGTTCTGGGCAGCAAAGGGCGCCCATCTGAAGGCACCCAAGACGCGTCTGGTTTGGGCGGGCACGCTGATTTCCGATCTGGATATCCAGACCCTGCTGGCTGCGATAGAGGCGCTTCCCGATAGCGCGGCACGCGAGTTGGAGTTCGTCTTTTGTGGCTCCGGTGATCTAACTCCACAGATCGAGAAGATGGCCGCGCGCCTGCCCCATGTGATCTATGGCGGCTGGGTGTCACAAGGCGCGTTGCAAGCGCTCTACCAAGCTAGTCACATCGGCATGATGTGCTATCTGGATCGCTTTGATTTCCAGCTGTCGATCCCCAATAAAGTCGCTGATTTCACGCGCTCTGGCCTGCGCATTCTGACGAACCTGCAAGGTGAGATGGAGCGGGTACTGGGGCCGGAGAACCTGTTGATCCGCTACCCGACGGGCGATGTGAATGCGCTGCGCGAAGTGCTGGTGCGCATCGCGGAACATCCGCAAACTTATCGTGCAGCAGCCCCCGAGGGCCCGGAGATTTTTGCCAAGTTGTTTGACGCGCGCGCCGTGATGGATGAGTTTGTGGCCCATGTGGAAGAGATCAGCAAAGCCCCATGATGAAACGCGCCCTTGATATCTTTGGCGCGGGGGTTGGCCTGTTGCTGCTCAGCCCGGTGATCGCCTATCTTGCCTGGCGCATTCGGCGCGAGATGGGAAGCCCGGTGATCTTTCGGCAGATGCGGCCCGGCAAGGGTGGCGCACCGTTTGAGATGATGAAATTCCGCACGATGAAGGACGCAACCGGGCCCGATGGGCACCCCTTGCCTGATGCGGAGCGCATGACGCCGCTTGGGGCCAAGCTGCGCAGCACATCTCTTGATGAGCTGCCAGAGCTGGTCAACGTCCTGAAAGGCGAGATGAGCCTTGTAGGTCCGCGCCCTTTACTGATGGAATACCTGCCGCTCTATTCACCTGAGCAGGCTCGCCGCCATGAACTGCGTCCCGGTGTGACAGGCTGGGCGCAGATAGGCGGGCGCAATGCGCTCAGTTGGCCGGAGAAGTTCAAGCTGGATCTGTGGTATGTGGAGAACAGAACGTTCTGGCTGGATCTGAAGATCCTGTGGCTGACGGTCTGGAAAGTCCTGCGGCGCGACGGCATATCAGCGGCCGGCGAAGCGACGATGCCCAAGTTCAGGGGAGAACAGTGATGAAGCTCACCATTTTGGGCGCAGGCGGACATGGGCGCGTGGTGGCTGATCTGGCGGAAGAGCTGGGCTATACGGATATCTCCTTTCTCGATGATGAGGTCGGCCAGATTATCGCCAGCGGAGTCTGGCCCGTGGTTGGGCCACTGGATGCTGTGCCCGGCGAGGGCGATCTGGCCGTTGGCATGGGCAACAATACTGTGCGGCTGAAGGTGTTGGGCCTGTTGCCGCGCGCGGCGCGTGTCCTGGTGCACCCCGGCGCGACAGTCTCGCAGCATGCCGAGATTGGCGCCGGCAGCGTGATCTGCGCCGGTGCCGTGGTGGCGCCTTTTGCCAAGATCGGTGAGGGCTGCATCGTGAATACCGGGGCCTCAGTGGATCATGACTGTGTGCTGGCCGATGGCGTGCATATCTCGCCGGGCGCGCGGCTTGGCGGCGGGGTGTTCGTGGGCGCACGCGCATGGGTCGGCATAGGCGCGGTGGTGCGCGAGTATAAATCCATCGGTGCAGATGCGATGATCGGAGCAGGCGCGGCTGTGACAATTGACGTGCCGCAAGGCGCGCGCATGGGCGGTGTGCCCGCGAAAGAGTTTTGATGGAGCGGGGGGCGAAATCCTACAAGGATTTCGGATCGCTTTCCTTCAAGGAAAGCGCCGCCCTAATTCAACCGAAGGGTACAAGATGCTGAACGGTCCATTCTCTCCCTGGCCTTGCTTTTCCGAAGAAGAGGCAAATGCCGCCCGCGACGTCATTCTGTCCGGCAAGGTGAATTACTGGACGGGCACGATCGGGCGGTCGTTCGAAAAGGAGTTCGCGCAGTTTGCGGGTACCGATCATGCCATCGCGCTGGCCAATGGCACGCTGGCGCTGGATCTTGCGTTGCAGGGCCTGGGGATTGGCCGCGCCTATGGCGGGTCTGAAATCGACGAGGTTATCGTCACCCCACGCAGCTTCATCGCCTCTGCCTCTGCCGTGGTGAACGCAGGCGCGAAACCCATCTTTGCGGATGTGGATCGGGACAGCCAGAACATTACGCCTGCTACAGTTGAGCCGCTGCTGACCGAGAATACCAAAGCCATCATCTGCGTGCATCTCGCAGGCTGGCCGTGCGATATGGAGGGCCTTCGCGCGTTGGCGGAGCCTCGCGGCATCAAGCTGATCGAGGACTGCGCGCAGGCCCATGGGGCGGCGTTGAACGGCACGCCCGTCGGCGGGCTCGGCGATGTGGCGGCCTGGTCCTTTTGTCAGGACAAGATCATGACTACAGGCGGTGAAGGCGGTATGGTCACCTGCGACGATGAGGCGCTCTGGCGGCGTATGTGGGCCTTCAAGGATCACGGCAAAAGCTGGGAAGCGGTTTATGAGCGGGAACACGCGCCGGGGTTTCGCTGGCTGCATGAAAGCATCGGCACCAACTGGCGCCTTACCGAAGCGCAGAGCGCCATTGGCCGCATTCAGCTGACCCGCATGGCAGACTGGCACGCCGCACGCACAAGGAACGCAAACGCCATCCTCGATGCCGCGCGCAGCAATCCTGTGTTCCGCGTACCAGAGATGCCCAATTCGGTCACTCACGCGCAGTACAAAGCTTACATCTTCGTGAATGGCGATGCGGAAACGCGCGACCGGATCATGGCTGAGATCAATGCGGCAGGGGTGCCCTGTTTTTCCGGCTCCTGTTCGGAGATCTACCGCGAGAAAGCCTTCGGCGGCCTGCCCGAACGTTTGCCCGTCGCGCAGGAGCTGGGCGAGTCCAGCCTGATGTTCCTCGTACATCCGACGCTGACCGAGGCGGAGGTGGCGAAGACGGCTGAGGTGATCAGGGCGGTGCGCCCGATCTAAAGCGCCACGTCTTCCTGTTTGTGATAGCCTTCAACCCGCGCTTCGATCAGGTGGCGCAGGGCTTGGGTGTCACCTGCATCCAATGCACGTTCCAACTCCCGGAGCATGGCCGCAACTTCGATCTGGCTGAGCATGGCTTCTTCGGCACGCAGGATTTTCTCATGCGGTGTCGGACGCAGGCTGTCGTTGTCGATCAGCAGCTCTTCGTAGAGTTTCTCACCCGGACGCAGACCCGTTATCCTGATTTCGATGTCGCCTTTGCCATCCGACTGCACGGACCGGCCCGACAGGGCGATCATACGCATGGCGATATCCATGATCTTCATGGGTTTGCCCATGTTCAGCACGAAGACATCCCCGCCGCTGGCATAGGCACCGGCCAGCAGGACAAGGCGCGCAGCTTCCGGGATAGTCATGAAAAAGCGCGTGACCTCCGGATGGGTGACCGTCACGGGGCCACCGCGCCGGATCTGCTGCTCAAAAAGAGGAAGCACCGAGCCGGAGCTGCCAAGCACGTTGCCGAACCGCACCATGGAAAACTTGGTCACGACCGAGCGCGACTGCAGGTCCTGGATCACCAGCTCTGCCATGCGTTTGGTCGCCCCCATGACGTTGGTTGGGCGCACTGCCTTGTCGGTCGAGATCAGGATGAAGCGTTCGACACCCGCTGACATGGCAGCTTCCGCCACCACCTGGGTGCCCAGCACGTTGTTGCGTGCGCCTTCCAGTTCGTTTTCCTCTACCAACGGTACATGTTTGTAGGCGGCGGCATGCAGCACGATATCGACACCGGTTTCGGCGATAACATCACGGACCCGGCGTCCGTCAACAACCGAGCCGAGCCGCGCGGTGATCGCGATGTTGCCGATATCGGGCATCGCCCGCAATTCGCGGTCAATCTGATAAAGCGCGTATTCCGATCGCTCGAAGAGCACGATATGCGCAGGCTGGATAAGCGCCAGCTGGCGGCACAGCTCTGACCCGATGGAGCCGCCCGCCCCGGTCACCATGATCACCCGACCGGCATAGGCTTTGGCCACATCGGGAATATCCAGATCAACCTTGTCGCGCCCCAAAAGCGCATCGGGTGTGAGGGTGTCGCTGGTTTCGGTCAAGGCTTTTCCGGCCACAAGATCGGCATAGGAGGGCATGACCTGAACTTCGCAACCAAGTTGCCTGAGGCTGTCGATCAACCTGCGTTGACGCACGCGGCTGATTGACGGCATAGCCAGCAGAACGCGTTTTACCTTGCCCTGAGCGACCAGCGATTCCAGCGCGCGTGGCGCCTGCACCCGAAGCCCTGAGATCAGCAACCCCCAAAGCGCGGGATTGTCGTCCACAAAGACCACCGGCTTTGCCAATTGCGTCTGGCGCAAGGCGCTGGACAGCTGAATTCCGGCAGAACCTGCACCGTAGATGGCGATCGGAACGGCGCTTCCCAGCCTGCCCAGAATTGCCTGAACAATCGCTAGACCAACCAGCCGCGACGACACGGATGCGAAAAAGAAAACCGCGCCGAATATCAAAGGTACCGACCGCGGCGCCCAGAAATCGAACAGATAGCTCACGGCAATTGCGGCCAGCGTCATGCCAGCGGCGGCGATGCCGAAGCGGCGCATTGCAAAGGCGTCGAAGGAATGCAGCTTGATCCGCGGTAGCCCCAGCAGAATGCAAATCACGATGCCGGCGACCAGCAATGTGGGGAACATGGGCCAGGCGCTTTGCATCAGGGGGAAAGTTGTCGGCCGACCCAGGCGCAACGAAAAGGCCGCGTAAAGCGACAGGGGAATCAGCAGACTGTCCAGACAAATCCAGAACGCGGATTTGAACACCCGAGG
>JBCCUH010000077.1:0-8395 GCA_039197405.1 Pseudomonadota bacterium | reverse complement strand
TGAGGCTGCCATTGCCGACCGCGTCGTCCAGTTTCGCCAGAAGCGGCGCGGCGGCAGGCATGTTCATCGCCGCCCAGCGGAAGGGTTTTTCCTTGAAGATGCCTTCGAGATTCCAGGGGCAGGTTTTCATGCAGCGCCCGCACATGGCCCCGCCCGGCGTGGTGATCCGGTAGGTGGCGCATTTCTGGCTGTCCGATTTCCAGATTTCATAGCCGTTGAACATCAGCTTGGGTCCGGCGGTGATCGCCCCGGACGGACATTCACGCGCGCATTTGTTACAGGCCTCGCAGAACTTTTGCAGGCCGAAGTCGATGGGCGCGTCATGGGCCATGGGCAGATCGGTGGTGACAACGCCGGATTTCAGCCGCGGGCCGAGGAAGGGGTTGAGGATCACCTCGCCGATGCGGCTGACTTCGCCCAGACCGCTGAGCAGCAAAAGCGGCGGCTGCAGCACCTCGCCATCCATCACCGTATGCGCCTTGGCCGAATAGCCCAGGTTGCGGATCTGTCTGGCGATGACGCCGCCCAGCAGCGAGAAGCGCAGATAGGCGCGCATGGATTGCGCGACCGAGATCCAGTCATCGCCCGAGGCGCCTTCCATGGTTTCATAGCCCTGATCAATGATCATCGAGATTGCCTGATCATGGGGCGGCGCAATCGGCGCGCCGCGCGCGTCATGGCTGTACCACGTCCAGTCGGGGCAGCGGGAAATGCCCACCGCGTCGATGCCCAGCCAATAGCTGGTGGCCTTGACCAGATCGGCGGCCTCTTGCGGGTCAAGCGTTGCTTTTTGCGGGGCAGGGTCGCCATCCTGCAGCAGCACGAAGGCCCCAAGCGCGCGGCGCTGCGCCATCGAGGGCGCGGATTTGCGCACGTAGTAGCCGCCCGTTGCGCCGTCCTGAACCTTTTTGCCCATATCGCCGAATTGCGCCCGCGCGAACATATCGGCGCGTTTGGGCACGCGGGCCACGTTGGCTTCGTCGATATAGGTTGTTGGATTGTCCCTGCGCGTGAGTGTTTCAAAAGGATGCGCGCCGTCCTTGAAGCGCCGGTTTGCGTAAGGCACGGCGTTGCCTGCGTTTTTTACCGAAGACGTGCCCAGTCGCCAGCCAATGCCAAAGGCGGACCTGGGTTGCTTGGGGGCAGGGGCAAGCGGGCGGTCCGGGGCGATCTGGAAATTCGTGGTGATTGCGGCCAGACCAAAGCGGGTGCCGATGTAGGGATGATGCAGGGTGCCATCTTCCACCGTCACCAGCCCTGCGGCCACGGCCAGCTTGTTCAGGTCCACATCGCTGCTGCTGACCGTATGCCCGCGTGCCGAGTAGCCCAGCACCCGCAGATAGCCTGCCAGCACGATGGCGGTTTCCGCCGCCAGCAGGCCTGCGCGATGCGCCGAGGCATCTGCGATCCAGTCGCAGCCAGCCTCGCCTGGCTCTGGCTCACGCGGGTTTTCGTAAAGAAACACCATGGCATGGGTATGATCTTCGATGCCGGTCGGCTCGGCCTCCATCGCGTCTTTCAGATCGGCCATGATCAGATCAATGCCGGAGGCCAGCGTCTTGGTTTGCCGGGTTTTCAGATCATGGGCGAGGCGGCTGATGTCCGCGTTGAGCACCGGTTCCTGCAACAGCGTCTCAGGCGCGAGCAGGCAGGCGCCGATGTCGGAGGCGTCGGAGAAATAGCCGAAGGATTTCAGATGCGCGCTGCGCTCTGCGGGATCGGCGGGCACGTTCGAGCGTGCCGGGTTGACGATCCCGCCCCGGATCGCATCCAGCATCGCCTGATGTTCGCGCATGGCATTGAGGATCGAGCGCGGGTCGGTGGGCCGCTCAAACACCAGCGGTTGCAGCGGCGGCACCGCGTGCAGATCGGCAGGCCCGCTGATGCGCGCCAGACGTTCGGTGGGATAAGGCCCCATGTGCACGGGCCGGTGTCTGGTAGAGAAAAGCCGCTGTGTCACGCGCCGTGGGATCCTTTCGCTGGAGCCGGTCCGCCGCCGTCCGGCGCTGTGCCGGGGCGGTAACGGCCCTACGCCTATTTGTACGCCAGCAATCGCCAAGAGCAACCGGTCAGTGCGGCTTTGGCGCATAGGCAGGTTCCGAGGTTGGTCAGCGTCTGCGGCCCGCCCGGATCAAAACCGGATCGTGTAAGAGCAGCCTGCGGCGGTCGCGAGGGCATCCTTGCGGTCCACCATACCAAATCCGGCAGCGTCAATGGCTTCTTTCGCGATGCCCGCTGCGATGGCTGCGGCGCAGCCTGCGGCAGGGTGATAGGCCTGCGCGCCAACGTGTTTGGAGACCGCCGCCCCGGCGACGAAATGCATCGCCTTGTCGTGGCGCGTATTGCAGCCGGAAAGCGCCGCCGCGCCGATGATGAAACAGGTCATGGAAAATCGAAACATCTCTCTTGCCTCGTTTGCTTACTCAAGGGGCAAACCGGTGCTGAGAGAGAGGTGCAGCCTTCAGCCGCAAACCGCGTTTGATGGCTTTAGTCTGCAGGGACAGGCCTGCGCGTTCAAGTCAAACGTAAGCGCATGGTTAATCGCGGGGCTTACTCGGCAGGGGTGATCGCGATCTCCTGCCGGAGCCTGCCGGTCACGCGATCGAAGATCAGGATGTGATCATCGGTGGTGACAATGGCGTACCAGTCATCCCCCTGGGTGACGGCGCGGGCGGTTTTGCCAGCGGGCAAGGTGATGTCGGTGGGCAGCAGATTTGGCGTGCTCTGGAAGCGGATGACAAGCAGCGCAATGATCAGTACAACGCCGCCAATCATCACCGCCGTGAGCACCGTCACCAGAATGCGCAAAAAGCGCAGCTGAGGCGTTTCCACGGGGGCCGTGGCATCATCGGAAAGGTCCTGCATGGGCGCGTCCATCATCTCGTTCAGCATCGGCGAGGCGCCTCCGCCGCGTCTTGATAAAGCGCTTTCGCGCGATGTGCCAGAGAGCGCCGCACTCTCGCGCACCCGGCTGGTGCGGTTGATCGCCGATGGTGCGGTCCGTGTGGATGGTGCGGTCGCGCGTGATGCCAAGGCCAGGGTTGCGGCGGGCGCGCAGGTAGAGATCAGCGTTGAGGCGGCGGTGGAAAGCCACATTCTGCCCGAAGCCATTGCGCTTGATATCGTGCATGAAGATGACGACCTGATTGTGGTGAACAAGCCTGCGGGCATGGTGGTGCATCCGGCACCGGGTACGCCTTCAGGCACGCTGGTGAACGCTTTGCTGCATCACTTTGGCGGCGCTTTGTCAGGGGTGGGCGGTGTGGCGAGGCCCGGCATCGTGCACCGGATCGACAAGGAAACCAGCGGGCTTTTGGTGGTGGCCAAGTCCGATGCGGCACATCATGGGCTGGCAGCGCAGTTTGCCGCGCATTCGGCAGAGCGGGCCTATCTGGCGCTGTGCTATGGCGTGCCGGATGCAGCGGACCCAAGGCTGCGGGGAACGAGGGGCGTTTCCTTCGAGACTGGCAATGTGCTGAAGATCACCACCCAGCTGGCGCGGCATAAAACCGACCGGCAAAAGCAGGCTGTGTTGTTCGAAGGGGGCCGCCATGCGGTCACCCGCGCGCGGGTGCTGGACACCTTTGGCAGCCCTGCCACCCTGTCGCTGGTGGAGTGCCGGCTGGAGACCGGGCGCACCCATCAGATTCGCGTGCATATGGCGCACGCAGGCCACGGGCTGGTGGGCGATCCGGTCTACGGCGGACGCCGGAAATTGCCCAAGGGCCGGTTGAGCGCAGCGGGGGAAAGCGCGGTGCTCAGCTTTTGCAGGCAGGCCCTGCATGCAGCGATTCTGGGGTTTGAACACCCGGTAAGCGGCGAATTTTTGCGGTTCGAGGCAGAGCTTCCGCCGGATATGGCGCAAATGTTACAGGATTTGCGGTGACAGCGGGCGCAGCGCACATGCGCGTGAACGCACAGAAACATCTCTGGGACCGCTATAATGTGCATCTTATATGCAATTTGTACCTGTCGCGCCTTGAAACGGGGCGTGCGGACGCTTAATTCAATGTTAACCCGATAAACATAGGGAAACAGGGACATGGCAAACTACGCAAATCTACCCGCACCAACGCCGGAAGGTGGTTTGAACCGCTATATGCAGGAGATCCGCAAGTTCCCGCTGCTGGAGCCGGAAGAGGAATACATGCTCGCCAAACGCTGGGTCGAGCAGGAAGACACCAAGGCGGCCCATAAGATGGTGACGTCGCACCTGCGTCTGGCGGCGAAGATTGCCATGGGCTATCGCGGCTATGGGCTGCCGCAGGCCGAGGTGATTTCGGAAGCCAATGTGGGTCTGATGCAGGCCGTCAAACGGTTTGATCCGGAAAAGGGTTTTCGCCTGGCGACCTATGCGATGTGGTGGATCCGCGCATCCATTCAGGAATACATCCTGCGCAGCTGGTCGCTGGTGAAACTGGGTACGACCTCGGCGCAAAAGAAGCTCTTTTTCAACCTGCGCAAGGCAAAGGCCCGGATTGGCGCGCTGGAAGAGGGCGATCTGCACCCCGACAATGTCAAGCGCATCGCCAATGATCTTGGGGTGACCGAGGATGAGGTGATCTCGATGAACCGCCGCATGTCCGGCGGGGATGCATCGCTGAATGCGACCGTCGGCACTGAAGGCGAAGGCGCCATGCAATGGCAGGATTGGCTGGAAGACGAGGATGCCGATCAGGCGGGCGATTATGAAGCGCGCGACGAGCTGGAAACCCGCCGCGAAATGCTGGCCGAGGCCATGGATGTGCTGAATGAACGCGAGAAGGATATTCTGGTGCAGCGCCGCCTGTCAGATCAGACGGTCACGTTGGAAGAGCTGAGCGGCCAGTATGACGTAAGCCGTGAGCGCATTCGCCAGATCGAGGTGCGTGCCTTCGAAAAGCTGCAAGAGCGCATGCGCAGCCTGGCTGCTGAAAAGGGGCTGCTACCCGCCGCCTGACACGGGCGATTGATAGCGCTAGCATTTGTGATAGCCTCCCGCCAGCAAAGCGGGAGGTTTATCATGCGGGCAGTCAACTGGGGCATTCTGGGCGCGGCGAAATTCGCGCGCGCGCACATGGGGCCTGCGATCCATCTGGCACGGCGCGGGCGGTTGCATGCGCTTGCAACATCCAGCCCGGGCAAGGCCGAGCCGTTCGCGCAGATGGTGCCGGATCTGATGGTGCATGACAGTTATGAGGCGCTGTTGGCGGATGCCGAGGTGGATGCGGTCTATGTGCCGCTGCCCAATCATATGCATGTGGACTGGGCCCTAAAGGCGCTGAAAGCGGGCAAACATGTGCTGGTGGAAAAGCCGCTTGATCTGACGGTGGCAGGCCATGACCGGGTGATGGCGGCGCGCGATGCGGCAGGACGGTTGGCGGCAGAGGCTTTCATGATCGTGCATCATCCGCAATGGCGGAAGGCCAAGGCGCTTTATGATGGGGGTGCTATTGGCAAGCTGGTGCGCGTGGCGGCGGCGTTTTCCTATGACAACAGGGGCGATCCGGGCAATATCCGAAACTCGGCTGCGGCGGGCGGCGGTGCGTTGCCTGACATTGGCGTCTACATTTTCGGGGCGGCGCGGTTTGTGTCCGGCATGGAGCCGGAGCGCATCCTCTCGGCACAGATCACCCGCGAGAACGGCGTTGATGTGACCAGCCATGTGACCGCGCAGTTTCCGGGGTTTTACTACTCCGGCTCGGTGTCCATGCGCATGGCCCCCTGGCAGGAGATCACCTTTCACGGTGAAGAGGGGGTGATCCGCCTGACCGCGCCTTTCAATGCCAGTGTCTATGGTGAGGCGCAGGTGACGCTGCACCGCGCTGATCTGGTCAAGAAGACCTATCGTTTTCCGGCGGACAATCACTATGTCCATCAGGTCGAGGCGTTTAATGCGTCGGTGCTTGACGGTGCGGACTACCCGTGCCCGCTGGAGTTCACGCGCGGCACACAGGCGATGATAGATGCGGTTTTCGCCGCCGCGACCTGACCGCGCCGCACCCGATTTTTCGCCGAAAAATCGGGTGTCGAGCGTAGAGCAAAAATCTTAGCAAGTGATGAAGGGTCGCGGGATTCAAGCCGCCGCGTTCTTGTTGGCGGCTTTCTTGCGCGCGGGCTTGCCGCTGTTGGCGTCGATGAAATCAAGCACCAAGGGGCGGATATTGTTGCGCCAGCTTTTGCCTGCGAATATCCCGTAATGCCCCGCATCGGGTTCCACATAGCTGGCCTTTTTCTTATCCGGCAGACCCGTGCAGAGATCGAGCGCCGCCACGCATTGACCGGGCGCAGAGATATCGTCCTTTGCCCCTTCCACAGTTTTCACCGCGACCGTCGTGATCTTGCCGATGTCCACCTTATGGCCCGCCACGACAAATTCGTTGTTGGCAATCTCGCCGTTCTTGAAGATGCGTTCGACCGTCGAGAGATAGAA
This sequence comes from Pseudomonadota bacterium, assembly GCA_039197405.1. Taxonomy (GTDB): domain Bacteria; phylum Pseudomonadota; class Alphaproteobacteria; order Rhodobacterales; family Rhodobacteraceae; genus Planktotalea. The sequence continues at coordinate 1,983 of JBCCUH010000077.1, read as the reverse complement.
TTCCGCCGGCATGTCCATGACCGCGAGATATTCGTCGTAAAAGCGGTTGTGCGCATCGTGATCCGAGGCGTCGCCCTGAGCCACGCGCATGATCTGGCCGGAGAAGGCTTTGGAATGGCGCTCCGCATTCATCGACATGAAGGAGGCCAGTTGCAGCAGACCTGGGTAAACCATGCGGCCCACGCCCTTGTATTTGAAGCCAACGCGCTGGATGGCCATTTCTTCCAGATGCCCCATGGTGACACGGTGGCCGAAATCGGTGACATCGGTGGCATTGGCGCTGGGGTCAATCGGCCCGCCGATGAGTGTCAGCGTGCGTGGCTGCGCGCTGGGGTCGGCCTCGGCCAGATAGGCGGTTGCGGCAAGGGTCAGCGGCGCGGGCTGGCAGACCGCGATCACATGGGTGTCAGGTCCCAGCGCGCGCATGAAATCGACCAGATAGAGCGTGTAATCCTCGATATCGAATTTCCCGGCAGAGATCGGGATGTCGCGCGCGTTGTGCCAGTCGGTGATATAGACCTCCGCATCGCGGATGAGGCTGCGCACTGTAGAGCGCAAAAGCGTCGCATAGTGGCCGGACATTGGCGCGACCAGCAGGATCTGGCGTTTCTGCGGCTTGCGGCCCGTGACCTCGAAGTGGATGAGATCGCCGAAATCCTTTTCCACCACGGTGCGCACATTGACGATATGGTCCTTGCCGTCTTCGCAGGTGAATGTGTGAATGCCCCAGTCCGGCTTGGCCACCATACGCTCGAAGGTGCGTTCGGTGACTTCGCCCCAGGCGCCCATCCATTGCAGCATGGGGTTGGGTACAGTGGCGAACATGGGGTAAGCTGCCATGGAACGCGCGGTTGCGCCCAACCATTGGTTGGTGTTGCGCATCGTTTCCATGAGGTCGTACGTTGCCATGTAACGCATGTTGCGTCCTTTCACTGCTCACCACCCCAGGGGGGTCTTTTCGTCGCGATGCACCCCTGATTCGGAGATGTTATGCTGCACAGCAGCGAAGATAGGCGGGATTCATGAACAAGACAACTACCGAGCCCACGGACACAGAGCACAGCACGCGGCTGGCCGAGAACCTGAAACGGATCGAGGGGCTGTCGGAGCGGCTTGTCCAGGCTTTCGGGCGGCGGGCGCCGGTGACCCCCAGTCTGAACGGGCCGGATCAGGAGCTGTTCACCAATGCGGTCAGCTCCTACTGGAGCGAAATGCTGCAAAACCCCGCCCGGATTTTTGAGCATCAGGTGTCCTATTGGGGCAAGTCGATGACGCATTTTGTCGAGGCGCAGCAGCTTTTGGCGCAGGGCAAGCTGGAGGCGCCCAGCGATCCTTTTCCGAAAGACCGGCGGTTTTCCAACCCTTTGTGGGACAGTCATCCCTATTTCAACTTCGTCAAACAGCAGTATCTGATCAACGCGGAGGCCATCACGCAGGCCATCGAGGATGCGGGCGAACTTGACGCAAGGGAAAAACGCCGTCTGCGGTATTTCGGCCAGCAGATCGTGGACATGATGGCGCCGACGAATTTTCTGGGCACCAACCCCGACGCGCTGGAAAAGGCGATCGAGACGGACGGGCAGTCGCTGGTGGACGGGCTGGAAAACCTGGTGGCCGATCTGGAGGCCAACAATGGCGAGTTGATTGTGCGGCTGGCCGATGAAAGCGCTTTTGAACTGGGCGGTAATATCGCCACCACGCCGGGCAAGGTTGTCTATCGCAACAAGATGATGGAACTCATTCAGTATGAGCCGGCGACCGAAACGGTGCATCAGACCCCGATCATCATGTTCCCGCCCTGGATCAACAAATACTATATTCTTGATCTCAAACAGCAAAACAGCTTGATCAAATGGATCACCGAACAGGGCTACACGCTGTTCGTGGTGTCCTGGATCAACCCCGATACCAGCTATGCCGACATCGGGCTGGAGGATTACATCGAGGATGGCTACCTGGCGGGCTTGCGCGAGGTGAAGGCGA
>JBCCUH010000076.1:0-8606 GCA_039197405.1 Pseudomonadota bacterium | reverse complement strand
GCGGTTTGCCCCTGGAACAAGTTCGCAGTGGAGGCACGCGAGCTGCGATATCACGCGCGCGAAGATCTGGTAGCACCGAGATTGGCGGATCTGGCTGTTCTGGACGACCAAAATTTTCGCAAAAAATTTTCCGGCTCTCCCGTCAAGCGGATTGGCCGGGATCGGTTCGTGCGCAATGTGCTTTATGCGATCGGTAATTCAGCACGCCCCGCGCTGCACCCGGTTGCGCAGGGTTTGACCGAGGACGCGTCGCCTGTGGTGGCGGATGCGGCCAGATGGGCAGCGCTGCGTTTGGCGGCACCCGGTGGAAAGTGAGTTTATTGGCAAGATGAAGTGGAGCCGTGCCGCTTTCAGGCGGGACGTGTCGCCTTTTGCTGCTAGGTGATCTTTCAGTCTTGGGGAGGGTCACATGGCCATTTTGCTGGGTGTTGATACAGGTGGGACCTATACGGACGCTGTGCTGATGCGGGGCGAGCGGGAGGTGATTGCGTCTGCCAAGTCTTTGACCACCAAGCATGATCTGTCGCTGGGGATTGGCCGTGCAGTGCGGTCTGTCTTGGACAGTTCTGGCGTGGCGGCGCGCGATATTGGTCTTGCGTCGCTTTCGACGACATTGGCCACGAATGCTCTGGTGGAGGGGCAGGGCGGGCGCATCGCCTTGATTTATGTCGGCTTCAAAGAACGCGATCTGAAGGCGCATGGCCTTTCAGATGCCCTCAAGGGCGATCCCGTGCTTGTCATGACGGGCGGGCATAATCATGCGGGCGGCGAGGCGACGGCGCTGGACGTAGATGCGTTGGATGCGTTTCTGGCAGAGCATGGCGATGTGTCTGCCTTCGCCGTTGCCGCGCAATTTGCGACCCGCAACCCGGCGCATGAGTTGGCGGTGATGGTGCATATTGGCGAGGCCACCGGTGCACCGGTGAGTGCGTCGCATCAACTGTCCGCCAAGCTGAATGGTCCCAAACGCGCGATGACGGCGCTGTTGAATGCGCGGCTGATTGGGATGATTGACCGACTGATTGCCTCGGCGCAGGGCGAAATGGCCGCGCTGGGCATTGACGCGCCGTTGATGGTGGTGCGCGGTGATGGCGCTTTGATTGGTGCCGATATGGCGCGGAACAGGCCGATCGAGACAATCCTCAGCGGCCCTGCTGCGTCGATTGTCGGTGCGCGCTGGCTGACCGGGGCGCAGACGGCGCTTGTCTCTGACATCGGTGGTACGACCACTGATGTTGCGCTGTTGCGGGACGGGCGCCCTGCCATTGATCCTATGGGCGCGCAGGTAGGTCCCTATCGTACCATGGTCGAGGCGGTGGCGATGCGCACCCATGGGCTTGGCGGCGACAGCGAGGTGCATTTCGTCGCCGAAGGGTTGCAAGGCGGCGTCACGTTGGGGCCGAAACGGGTGCTGCCGGTCTCGTTGATTGCGATGGATGCGCCGGAGCTGGTGCGCGAAACGCTGGATGCGCAGATGCGCAGCGCTGTGCCATCTGAATATGATGCGCGGTTCGTGAAGGCGGTTCCGGGGTTCAGCCATGAGGGGTTGGGTGCGCGTGAGTTGAGCCTTCTGGACCGGATGGGCGCTGCGGTACACCCCATGGGCGCCGTGTTGAAAAACAGGATCGAAAGCCAGTCGCTCAAGCGTCTGGTCGAGCGTGGATTGGTTCAGGTCGCGGGCGTGACGCCGTCCGATGCGAGCCATGTTCTGGGGCGTGTCGACGTGTGGGATGCCGAGGCGGCGCGCATGTCCGTGATGCTGATGGGGCGCAGGCGAACCGGTGCGGGCGAGATGCTGGCAAAAACAGCCGAAGAGATGGCGCAAATCATCGTGGACCAGCTGACGCATCAGACCGCGCTGGCGCTGCTGGAGGCGGGTTTCGCGGAAGAGGAAGAGGCATTTGCCCTGCCGCCTGCTGATCTGGCGCGGCATGTTCTGATGCAGCGCGGACTGCAGCCGCACAAGGGGCTGACCCGGATCGAGACAGGGTTGAACGCGCCTGTCGTTGGTCTGGGCGCATCTGCGGCAAGCTATTATCCCGCTGTCGGAGCGCGCCTTGGCTGCGAGACGATCCTGCCGGAACATGGCGGTGTGGCCAATGCGATTGGCGCGGTCGTGGGCCGCGTGACCATGCGCAAACAGGGAACAGTCACCAGCCCAAGCGAAGGGCGTTACCGGGTGCATCTGGACACCGGGCCGGAGGATTTTGCTGACAGCGATGCGGCGTTGGATGCATTGGAGGATGTATTGCGCGTGCAGGCGCTGTCGGATGCGCAAGCCTCTGGCGCAGAAGACATTCAGGTCACAGCGCATCGAGAGGTGCGCACAGCAGAAGCGGAAGCGCGGCAGATTTTCGTGGAAGCGGAGATTACCGTGGAGGCGTCGGGACGTCCAAGGATCGCGGCCTGACACATCTATGATGTGGGGTGCGGCCCGTGAGATTTCAATGCGCCTCACGCAGTTGCGCGCATCCTGAAACATCATTTTGATTTTCCGGCAAAAGCCCCATCTAATGGAACAAGAAGGTCAAGGAGAATGCAAATGGGTGACTACCGCAAGGACATGGACGTGATTGCGACGCTGGATCCTGAACAGTATCGCGTGACGCAGGAAAATGGCACCGAACGTCCCGGCACCGGCAAGTACAACGGCAACAAGGAGCCAGGCATTTATGTGGACATCGTCTCGGGCGAGCCGCTCTTTGCCTCGTCTGACAAATACGAAAGCGGCTGCGGTTGGCCATCGTTCACCAAGCCTTTGGTGCAGACCCATGTGACCGAAGTGAATGACACAAGCCACGGGATGGTTCGCACCGAGGTTCGCTCGAAATACGGCGATAGCCATCTGGGCCATGTGTTCACCGATGGTCCACCCGATCGCGGCGGTCTGCGCTATTGCATCAATTCGGCGTCCTTGCGCTTTGTACATCGCGACGACATGGAAGGCGAAGGCTATGGCCAATATCTGGATCAAGTGGAGGATGTAGCATGAGCGCGCGCGCAGTTCTGGCAGGGGGATGCTTCTGGGGTATGCAGGATCTGATCCGCAAGCTGCCGGGGGTTGAGGCGACGCGTGTGGGCTACACCGGCGGTGATGTGCCGAATGCGACCTATCGCAATCACGGCACCCATGCCGAAGGGATCGAGATCATCTTTGATCCGGCCCGGATCACCTATCGCCAGCTATTGGAGTTTTTCTTCCAGATCCATGATCCCACAACGCTCAACCGTCAGGGCAATGATATGGGCATGAGCTATCGGTCTGCGATCTACTTTGTGGATGAAGACCAGAAAGCCGTGGCCGAGGATACGATTGCCGATGTAAACGCCTCTGGCCTCTGGCCGGGCACTGTAGTGACAGAGGTGGAACCGGTGGGTGAATTCTGGGAGGCGGAGCCTGAGCATCAGGATTATCTGGAACGTGTCCCGAATGGCTACACCTGCCATTTCCCGCGCACGGGTTGGGTCCTGCCCAAGCGCGCGGCAGAGTAAATCCCGGTGCCTGTGTGCGGCAGCACGCAGGTCACTGGCAAGAACCCGCACGACATTGAAAGTGTCGTTTTCAGGCATAGTAGCGCGTCGCATCTTTTCATGAGGTGCGGCGCGTTTGCGTGTCATCCTGAAGGTCTAGCTAGCCGGAAGGAGCGCGCAGTGACGGATGTTTCGATTTTGGATGGCGGGCAGGCGCTTGCCCTTGATCTGGACGGGGCGCAAAGGCGTTTTCATGCGATCTGGCTGCGCGACAATGCGCCCGATCCCGAAACGCGCGATGCTGGCAATGGACAGCGGCTGATCGCCCTGCGCGACATTCCCCCAAATACGACCATCAGCGATGCGAATATCCATAGCGGTGCGCTACGCGTGACCTTTCAGCCTGAAGGCAAGACCGTCGCATACGATCTGACCTGGCTTGCGCAGCACGCCTATGACGCGACGCACAGCAAGCCGGCGGGCTGGACCAGCGATGAGATCACCCCATGGACCGCCAGTCTTGGGTCGGACATTCCCAGCGCTGATTTTTCCCAGGCCGCCAACGACATGAGCATCCGGGGCGCTTGGCTTGGCGGCGTTGCACGCTATGGGTTCGGCAAGCTGACCGGCGGCCCGGTTGAGGATGGCGCGCTCTTCAAGGTTGCCGATCTTTTCGGCTATGTGCGCGAGACCAACTACGGGCGTCATTTCGAAGTGCGCACCGAGGTGAACCCGACCAACCTTGCCTATACCGGCCTTGGATTGCAGGCCCATACCGACAATCCTTACCGCGACCCGGTGCCAAGCGTGCAAATCCTCTATTGCCTCGAAAACTCTGCGACCGGCGGCGAGAATATGGTCGTGGACGGCTTTGCCTGCGCCCAGCGTCTGCGTGAAGAGATGCCGGAAGGCTTCGCCCTGCTCGCCAAGTATTGCGCGCGGTTCGAATATGCAGGCGGCACCGGCGTGTGCCTGACATCGCGTCGCCCGATGATCGAACTGGCGCCGGATGGCGAGCTTGTTGGTGTGCGTTTCAACAACCGCTCTGCTGCTGCGATCACAGATGTGCCTTACGAGGACATGGCAGGCTATTACGCAGCCTACCGCCGCTTTGGCGACATTATCGATGATCCGGCGATGGAGGTTAGCTTTAAACTGTCGCCCGGTGAGTGTTTCATCGTCGACAACACCCGTGTTCTGCATGCGCGCAAAGGGTATTCCGGCAGCGGCTCGCGTTGGCTGCAGGGGTGCTACGCGGATATGGACGGGCTGCGCTCGACCCATGCAGCCTGGCAGCGCAGCCTGGCGGCGGAGTGAGTGCGATGACGAAGCTGACCAAAGACACCATCGTGCCGTTTCTTGCTGATATCTTCGAACGTCGCGGTGGCGAGGAATACCTGGGCGAACCTGTGACGATGGCGCAGCACATGCTGCAGGGCGCAACCCTGGCCGAGAAAGCAGGTCATCGCGAGGAACTGATCGTCGCGGCGCTTTTGCACGACATTGGCCATTTCACCTCTGAGTTTGGCATGTTCACCATGGACGACACCGAGGACCGCTATCACGAGGAAGCAGGCGCGGATGTGCTGGAGACGTTCTTTCCTACCATCGTCACCGATTGTGTGCGCTACCATGTGGCCGCAAAACGCTACCTCTGCGCCGCCAAGCCAGAGTACTTCGCGCGCCTGTCCGAGGCCTCGGTGCATTCGCTCAACCTGCAGGGCGGACCGATGACTGCTGAGGAAGTGGCTGAATTCGAAAAGAACCCCAATCTGGGTGATATCGTGATCATTCGGTATCTCGATGACGCAGGCAAACACCCCGATATGGACACGCCGGATTTTGCGCATTTTGCGCCTATGGTGCAAAGGGTCGTGGACGCGCATTGCGCCTGAGAACGCAGCAGAGCCTTTTCTTCCGCGCGCAGGCAGGATAGCGAAGGTGCATGTCATCCTCGTTCACAGGTATTGCACTGAAAATCACCTCGGTGGTGCTGTTTGTGGTGATGGCCTCCCTGATCAAGGCGACGAGCGATATCGTGCCAACTGGTCAGGCGGTGTTTTTCCGCTCGTTCTTTGCGCTGCCGGTCATCATACTCTGGCTGATCTGGCGGCACGAGCTGCGCACGGGTCTGAAAACAAAGCGGCCCGTAGGCCATGTCTGGCGCGGGCTTATCGGGTCCTGCGGAATGGGATTTGGCTTTGCCTCACTTGGCTACCTGCCGCTGCCCGAAGTCACGGCCATCGGCTTTGCGGCCCCGCTGATGACGGTGATCCTGGCGGCATGGGTTCTGGATGAACGCGTCGGGATCTACAGGATCAGCGCAGTTCTGCTGGGTCTTGTCGGCGTCTTTGTGATCATGGCTCCGCGCCTGACGATCTTCAGTGGTACCGCGATAGACGATGTTGCTCAGCTCGGCGTGATCCTCGTGCTGTGTTCGGCTTTCTTCCGCGCGCTTGCACAGATCCACATCCGCAGGATGGCGCAAAGCGAAGAAACCGCGGCGATTGTCTTTTACTTCTCAATGACGACAACCCTGCTAAGCCTCATGACAGCCCCCTTCGGCTGGGTGGTCCCGCCGCTGGACGCCACGTTGATGCTGATCGCTTCGGGCCTTATTGGCGGGGTCGCGCAGATTTTCATCACATCGGCATTCCGCTTTGCCAATGCCTCGGTGATCGCGCCCTTTGACTATGCCTCGATCCTTTTTGCGATCGTCATTGGCTATGTGTTCTTTGCAGATATTCCGACCGCTCAGATGCTGATCGGCTCTGCCATCGTCATTGGCTCGGGCGTCATCATCATCTATCGCGAACGCCAGCTCGGTCTGCAACGGGGCAAGGCGCGACCGAACCTGACCCCGCAAGGCTAGCGGTTGAGCGCAGCAAAGCTCAGAAGCGGTCTTTCAACGACATCATCGCATATGCCGGGATGAGCAACCAACGCCGCCATGAGCCCAGCGGCAGATTGGGCGGCGCGCGTTGGATCATCGGGTGCAATGCGTCTGCGTCACCGAGCATCACTTTGGCGATTTGCGCGCCGCAATAGCTGCCCATCGCAACCCCATTGCCATGATAGCTGAGGCTGGCGAATGCGCCGGGCATATCCGGGATCGCGCCTGCGAAGGGCATCCCTTTGGCGCCAATGCACACCAGACCCGACCACTCAAACGGCGTCTCGACATGCTCCCAAGCGGGGAACATCGCCTCGAAATCGCGCCTCGCTTTGCGCATGGTCTTCATGTCATTGCGCGGCGATGCAAAAATCCCGCCGCGTGTTCCAAAAAGAAATCTGCCATCCGGGAGCATTCGGAAATAATGCAGCAGATTGCGGCTGTCATAGGCCATAGTGTCGGTGGTCCATTCCGCATCCGCACATTCCTGCGCGCTGAGAGGACGGGTGACCAGAACGCTGGATTGCACGGGCAGATATTTGCCCTTCAGAAATGCTGGCAGATCGTCAGAGCTATAGCCGTTGGTAGCGACCAATATCTGCGGTGCGGTGACGGTACCATTTGGGCTGTGCAGCGTGTAGCCGCCTGTTTGCTCGATCCGCGTGACCGGGCTGCGCGCGTAAATCGCCGCGCCCGCGTGCTGCGCGGCCTCAGCGAGGCCCGCGGTATATTTGGCAGGGTTCAGGCCAAACCCGATGGGCGTATGCGCGCCGCCGTGAAAAGTCTTGCTCATGCCGTGATCTGGCAGCTTGTCGGCAGGGATAACCGTGGGATGAACTGCGTTATTTGCAGCTGCGCTTTCCGCGTGATGTTGCACCGCGCGCCACTTGTTTGGTTTATGCGCCAGCAGCGTTTCGCCTGTGCCGAACGTGTCAGCATCGATGCCATGGATGTCCAGGATGCGCGCAACATGGGCGACGGCGTCCGCCTCCATCCTGTGCCAGGCGGCTGCAGTGCCTTTGCCGTTAACCTTTTCGATATGGGCATCCTCGATGATGCCACCGCCCAGACAGCAGAACCCGCCGTTGCGCCCTGACGCGCCCCAGCCGGGCGCCTCTGCATCCAGAACAATCACGCGTTTGCCCGCCTGCGCCAGCACCAGCGCAGCATTGAGACCCGTAAAGCCCGCGCCGATGATAGCTACATCAGCTGTTTCTGTGCCGTGCAGGCTGGGCCAGTCAGCCGGGGGCAGGGTCGACGCCCAATAGCATTGCGCGCGCGGGGCTTGGCAGTAGGCGTGAGGTTCGTAAAGGCGCTTCATTGTGGCTTTCAACATGTGGCTGCATCAGCTTAACATCAAGAATGGGTTTGACTGCACTGCAAATGCGCGGTCAACTCTGGCCTGCGCGACGGGGCGCTTGAGCCGGGAGAGACCTCATGAACATGATCACCAATCACATGCCCACTGCCGAGCTGCAGGCGCTGGACGCGGCGCACCATATGCACCCCTTTACCACCGGGGATGAACTGGCCGCTAAGGGCGCGCGGGTGATCAAATCGGCCAAGGGTGTGATGCTGACCGATAGCGACGGCACCCAGCTTTTGGATGCGATGGCGGGTCTGTGGTGCGTGAACATCGGCTATGGCCGCGATGAACTGGCCGAGGTTGCCGCGCGGCAGATGCGCGAGCTGCCCTATTACAACACGTTCTTTCAGACGACCCACACGCCTGTAATCGCGCTGAGCCAGCGGCTGGCCGAACTGGCGCCGGGTGATCTGAACCATGTGTTTTATGCAGGCTCCGGCTCTGAAGCCAATGACACGAACATCCGCATGGTCCGTACCTATTGGGACATGAAAGGCTTTCCGGACAAAAAGGTCATCATCTCGCGGCACAATGCTTATCACGGCTCGTCCGTAGGCTCCGGCAGTCTGGGCGGGATGAGCGGTATGCATGCGCAAGGCGGCATGCCGATCCCCGACATTCACCACATTGGCCAGCCCAATTGGTGGGCAGAAGGCGGCGACATGAGCCCTGAAGAGTTCGGCCTCGCCCGCGCGCGCGAATTGGAAACAGCGATTGAAGAGCTGGGCGTAGATCGCGTCGCCGCCTTCATCGCAGAGCCTGTGCAAGGCGCCGGCGGTGTGATCGTACCGCCGGACACATACTGGCCGGAGATTCAGCGCATTTGCGATGAATATGGCATCCTGCTGATCGCGGATGAGGTTATCTGCGGGTTCG
>JBCCUH010000075.1:0-8729 GCA_039197405.1 Pseudomonadota bacterium | reverse complement strand
GGTCTGTGCAAACAGTCCGAGCTTGATATGGCCGTGCAGAAAGCGGCTGCCAAGAAAGCGGCGGAAGGCGAGGTCATGTCCGATGATGAGCGCCGCAAGCTGGTCAGCACCGAGCAGTCGCTGGGCATGGAAGCGGAGCCAAGGATTCCGACGGCCATCGAAGGGCTGGAGACATTCACCTTGGGTGACGCGCCTGCGGATGACGAGGATGAGCGCACCTCGGCTGGTGATTTTTCAGACGCGGACAGCTTTTTCAATTTGCCCGATGGCGGCAATGACGATGAGGATGATGAGGACGACACCAAGTCCTGATCGCGTGAACCGATGATCTGACGAAACCCCGTGCGATATGGCGCGGGGTTTTCTCTTTTTGGCGCGTCCGGGCACCTCAGGCGTAATAATCAACGAGCGCTTTTGACGGTGTATAACCCGCCTCCTGCAAGGCCGATTGCAGCATGGACCAGAACGATGTGCTGCCATCGGAGGCGTGAAATTCGGTAACGACATCCGAGATCAGCGCGACGATACCGGTGTCGATCGATGTGCGGGACGGCCGGGTTGGCTGTGCGCCCGGCGCGCCATTCGCTGTTGATCGCGGATCAGGTCGGTCATTTTGGTGCGTGTCATTGATGATAAGAACGACGGCCTTTTGGGGCGCTGAGCGGGGACCGATCCGCCCCATTGAGGCGCCTTGCGTGCCATTGACGCGCAGTTGCGAGGGATCGTAGCCGCCAAGCAGAGTAGACAGTTTGCCGCTTTCAGAAGCGGGAATTGGGCGCGGGCTGGGTGGCGCAGGCAAAGGCATCGACCCAATTTCAGGAAAAGCTTGTAGCACGGCATTTCTCCTTTCAATCGCTGGCCCCGGATGCGCCAAGCTGCGCGTCTTCCGGGCCTTGCCATTGAAATGCCGCAGGTATGAAGAATGTCTTAATTTCCGGGAGGATAGGTAAAAGTCGAAGGACTATCCCAAGGGAATCTTCACGCAAGGGTCCAAGTAACTGTGCGGGTCTGACCTTTTCTTATCGGGCTGCGATGCGACCTTTGGCTTGTCCGGGGCACGCTTGCTGTGCCGCGCGGCATCGCTCCGGTAGGAGTGACGCGGCTGAAAGTCGGACATCGCGGGACGGGTGGTGCGCGATTTGCCAAAGCGCCCGGAATTTAGGGTCAAAGCGGTTTGCGTGCGTTCATCGCTGCCGTGATGGTGCCGTCGTCGAGGTAATCCAGCTCGCCGCCGATGGGCACGCCCTGTGCCAGCGAGGTAAGCGTCACCCGGTCTTGCAGCTGATCGGCGATGTAATGGGCGGTTGTCTGCCCGTCGATGGTGGCGTTCAGGGCAAGGATAACCTCGCTGATGTCTTCACTGACGACCCGGTCGAGAAGGCGGGGGATGCGCAGCTCGTCAGGGCCGATGGCGTCCAGCGCCGACAGGGTGCCCCCCAGCACATGGTAGCGCCCCTTGAAAACGCCGGAGCGCTCCATAGCCCAAAGATCCGAGACATCCTCGACCACGCACAACATGCCATTGGCGCGTTTTGGGCTGTTGCAGAGATCGCAGATATCAGCGGTGCCGACATTGCCGCAATTGAGGCATTCGCGGGCTGTTGCTGCAACGGTCTGCAGGGTGTCGGCCAAAGGTGTGAGCAACAAGGCGCGTTTGCGGATAAGATGCAGCACCGCGCGGCGTGCAGAGCGGGGGCCAAGCCCGGGAAGCTTGGCCATCATCTCGATCAGATTGTCGATATCCCTGGTGCTGCTCAAAGCGTTCTCCTTTTCGGGAGGGGGCGAATTTTCGAGAAAATTCGTGCCGCCTCCGGCGGGAGTTTAACCGGCAAGATGAAGCCGGGTCAGAAGGGAAGCTTCATATCGGCAGGCAGGCCGAGGCCTTCAGTCAGCTTGCCCATTTCCTCGGCGGATTTGGCAGAGGCTTTTTGCTGGGCATCCTTGATGGCAGCAAGGATCAGGTCTTCGACCACCTCCTTGTCATCACCATTGAAGATCGACGGGTCGATATCCAGTGCGGTGAGTTCGCCTTTGGCGGTGGCTGTGGCCTTCACAAGGCCCGCGCCGCTGATCCCTGTCACGGTCATCGCGGCGAGATCATCTTGCAGCTGAGCCATCTTGCCCTGCATTTCCTGCGCTTTTTTCATCATGCCCGCCATATCGCCGAGCTGACCTAATCCTTTGAACATGTTTGTCTCCGTTATGGGGCCCGGTCGTTTCGCGGGGCCGTGTAGAGGATCATCCCGACACATATTGCAGTGACAGACGCGATGAACAAGGTCGCAGAGCCAACGCAGCCTTCTGCACGGCCGGCTGCCAGCAGTCCGCCGGGGTCCAGCATGGTGAGCACGCTGGCATAGAGGGACCATGCAACGACGAGGGCCAGCGATCCCCATTGGCTGCGCAGCCGCACACAGATCAGGCTGAGCGCCAGAAGCACAAGCGTTGCCGGTGCGCCGGCCAGTGCGAGAAATTCCGACAGGGCGGTGGCGGGTGTGCCGTCCCATCCGGGCCTGAGGGCGAGGCAGATCTGTTCCATTCAGGCAGATCGCGCGGTAGCGAAAGGCGAGGGCGATTTGGGTGGGTGGGGCAAGGATCTAATCCTCTTCAAATGGATCCCATTCATCTTCGACCTCGGGCAGGGCTTCTTCGAAAGCTTCCTGAGCGATGTCTTCGGGCGTTTTGATGTTGATGATCTTTGCGCCCGGGAAGGCCTCGAAGACGGCCTGAACCAATGGGTGCTCTGCCGCCTCGGCCTTCAACGCGTTGTCCGCCGCATCGCGTTTCTCCGCGATCGTATCTGCGCCTCCGTCCGAGACGACCGAGATCGCCCATCTGTTGCCAGTCCAGTGCTGCAGGCGTTGCCCGAGACGCTGGGCAAGATCGGGGGCTGCTGTATCTGCCGGTTCGAACTCGATACGGCCTGGCTGGTAGGATACCAGACGCACGCCGCCTTCAACCTCGACCAGCAGTTTCACATCGCGGTTGGTGCGGATCAGCTCGACCACATGCTCGAATGTGGCGAACCGTTCGAGCGCGTTGGCGTCAAGTTGCAGCGCGGTAGTTGCCCCGGATGCAGACCCGCCGCCGGAGGTTGCCATGCGCGACTGCGCGCTGGCGACGGATGCGGCCCCGGCGCTTATCCCGCCACCACCACCACCTGGCGAGGAAGGGGGGGGAGGCGTGTCCTGCAGTTTGCGGATCAGTTCCTCCGGGCTGGGCAGTTCGGCCACATGCGTCAGGCGGATGATCGCCATCTCGGCAGCCATCATCGCGTTGGGCGCACTGGCCACTTCATCGAGGGCTTTGAGCAGCATCTGCCACATCCGCGTCATGGCGCGCATGGGCAGTTTGGTGGCCATGTCCATCCCGCGCGTGCGTTCATCGGGCGAAACCGTGGGGTCCTCGGCTGCATCCGGGGTGATCTTGACCACGGAAATCCAATGGGTGATTTCGGCCAGATCGCGCAGCACGGCCATGGGATCGGCGCCAGCAGCATATTGCGCGCCCAGCTCGGTCAGGGCGGCGGCTGCATCGCCGCGCATGATCATCGCGTATAGATCCAGCACGCGGCCCCGATCCGCCAGGCCAAGCATGGCGCGAACCTGGGTCGCTGTTGTTTCGCCCGCGCCGTGGCTGATCGCCTGATCCAGCAGCGAGGTGGCATCGCGGGCAGAGCCTTCGGCGGCGCGGGTGATCAGCGCCAGCGCGTCTTCCGCAATCTCCGCGTTTTCACCAGCGGCGATGCGTTTGAGCATGCCGATCATATCCTCGGGTTCGATCCGGCGCAGATCAAAACGCTGACAACGGCTCAGCACCGTGACCGGGACTTTGCGAATCTCGGTCGTGGCGAAAATGAACTTCACATGCGCGGGCGGCTCTTCCAGCGTTTTCAATAGCGCGTTGAAGGCGGAGGTGCTGAGCATATGCACCTCGTCGATGATGTAGATCTTGTAACGCGCGGAGGCGGCGCGGTAGTGCACGCTTTCGATGATCTCGCGGATATCGCCCACACCGGTGCGGGAGGCGGCGTCCATTTCCATGACATCGACATGGCGGCCCTCCATGATCGCGGTGCAATGTTCGCATTGCCCGCACGGCTCTGTCGTGGGCCCGCCGGCACCATCCGGACCGATGCAGTTGATGCCCTTGGCGATGATCCGTGCAGTGGTGGTTTTGCCGGTGCCGCGGATGCCAGTCATGACGAAGGCCTGCGCGATGCGATCCGCTTCAAAAGCGTTTTTCAGCGTGCGCACCATCGCCTCTTGCCCGACAAGATCGGCAAAGGTTTCAGGGCGATATTTGCGCGCAAGAACGCGATATTCGGTGTCTGCAGGATCGGACATAGAGGCTTTCTGAATCAGAATGCAGGTAACGTAGGCGCGGCGGCGCTCAGCGTCCAGCCGAATGCAGGCGGGGTGGACTGGTAGAGTGGCGTAAAGGCGGTTAGAAATTGCAACAGATGAAGGAAGGGAGCCGGTCATGCGTCTCAGAAAGGTTCGCGGCAGCCGCAACATCGAAGACCGCAGAGGCAAGCGGGGCGGCGGCGCCAGAGCCGGTGGGATCGGCGGTGTCGGGCTGCTGGTTGTTCTGGCCATCGGGTATTTCGCGGGCATAGATGTCACGCCGCTGTTGCAGCAGGGTGCCCCGGCGCAGCAGGCGCAGCAACGCGCGCCGACGCAGGCAGAAGAGCGGGCGGCGGAGTTCACCTCGCGCGTGCTGGCAACCACGGAAGCTGTCTGGGGCCAGGCCTTCCCTGAGCAGGTTGGGCGCGAGTATGAGCCGCCGGTTCTGGTGCTGTATTCCGGGGTGACGCAAAGCCCCTGTGGTGGCGCGTCCGGAGCGACGGGTCCATTTTACTGCCCTGCGGATGAAAAAGCCTATCTGGACACGGAGTTCTTTGCGACATTGTCCAGCACTCTGGGTGCCAAGGGTGATTTTGCCGCCGCTTACGTGATTGCCCATGAGGTGGCACATCATGTGCAGAATGAGCTGGGCATTCTGGGGCAGGTCAATCAGCGGCGTCAGCAGGTCAGCCAGACAGAGGCAAATGCGCTGACAGTCCGGCTGGAGTTGCAGGCCGATTGTCTGAGCGGTGTCTGGGCGCGCGCAGTTGACGGTCTGCTGGAGCCGGGTGATCTGGAAGAAGCGCTGAATGCCGCGCGCAGGATCGGCGATGATCATCTGCAAAAGCAGGCAGGGCGTGTCCCGCAACCACATACGTTCACCCATGGCACCAGCGCGCAGCGCGCACGCTGGTTCGCGAAGGGTTATGAAACCGGTGACATGGCTGCCTGCGACACCTTCCGCGCCCGGAGGCTCTGACCATTGGCAGATCTGGTCCTGCATACGCTCAGTGTCGGTGGCGGATTGCTTGCGGTCTCGCAGCTTCCCGGCAAGGACGGGGACTATGCGGGGGATTTTGCGTTCCTGCGGGATTGGCGACCGGCCATTGTCCTCACGCTGACAACGCGTGCCGAACTGGTCACGACGGGTGCCGAAGCATTGGGTCAGGATATCAAGGAAAGCGGTGCGCGCTGGCTGCATCTGCCGGTCGAGGACTTCGGTACGCCGGATGCGACATTCATGTCGGCATGGGACAGCGTCAAATCCGATGCCTTGGCGGCGCTGAAAGGGCAGGGCCGGGTGCTGGTTCATTGCAAGGGCGGGTGCGGGCGATCCGGCATGGTTGCGCTGCGATTGATGGTCGAGGCTGGCGAACCGGCGGTCGATGCCTTGCTGCGGTTGCGCAGGATCAGACCCTGCGCGATTGAAACGGATGCGCAGATGCGCTGGGCTGTGACAGGGCTGTCGCAGGATTGACGGGGCCCGCATTCTTTCAAAAAGAATGCGGCGCGGCGATTTTTCTGAAAAAATCGCCTGCCCGAAACTACTGGCCCAAAACTGACAGGAAGGTGAGAGGTTGGACAACGACCCAAACGGGACTCGTTACGGCTGCTTCCTTCCGGATCTGACCGGGTTGGCGAGGCGTTCGCCCGCGCCAACCTCTCGATCCCAGATATATCCAGCGTCACTGATGGTTTCAAGGCTTTGCCGGGCTTTTGTCTCGGCCGTCTGCGCTGTAGCCTGCGCTGAAATTCGAACCCTGAGGAGCCTTTCGTGAAAATCGCAGAAACCGTGACGTTTGGTGGCTCCGGGCTGGACCGCGCCGATCATCTTCGCAGGGACACCAAAGAGCTAGGCCGCCTGATGCAGGACCCATCGTCAGAGGCCATCGTGTTCTGGCGCGGCAAGCCATTGATTCGGCGCGGGACGCGGGATGCGCTTGCGCGGGTGTCGCCCCAGCATCCGGTCACGGCGCCGCATCTGGATCAGGCGATCTTTCTGGGTCTGGAAGAGGGGCAGGCCAGATTTGCCGTGAATGTGACAGGCTGGCAACCGGATGATCTGGATGCCGAGGCGCTGGCGGCCTTTCTTGACCCGAGCGAGCAGCAACACCCTGAATTTGAGCAAACGGATGTATTCGCCGAGTTGCGCGCGAATATGACCCGGCTCAATGCGCGTGATGCAGAGCTGGCAGCAACGGCGCGAGCCATTTTTGAATGGCACCGAACGCATGGCTTTTGCGCAACCTGCGGCGAGAAAAGCGAGATCGCCAATGCCGGATGGCAGCGCGATTGCCCGGCCTGCGGGCGCAATCATTTCCCGCGCGTCGACCCGGTTGTGATCATGTTGATCACCTATGGCAATTCGGTGCTGGTTGGTCGCTCGCATGGCTGGCCCGAAGGCATGTATTCGCTGCTGGCCGGATTTATCGAGCCGGGTGAGACAATCGAGGCTGCGGTGCGCCGCGAAGTTTTTGAAGAAGCGGGCGTGCGTGTCGGCGAGGTCGGGTATCTGGCCAGTCAGCCATGGCCTTTTCCCGGCTCGCTGATGCTGGGGTGCCAGGGCCGCGCGACGTCAGACGGGATCAACGTGGATCCGGTGGAAATTGATGACGCCATCTGGGTCAGCCGCGAAGAGATGATGACGATTTTTGCCAGTGAGCACGAGACTATCCTGCCCGCCCGCAAAGGCTCGATTGCACATTTTCTGTTGGAAAACTGGCTCGCCGATAGACTTGATTGAAATGATTCGGCTATATGTCGGCTAAAACAAAACGAGCGCGCCAATGAAGTTTTCCAGCAATGAAGACATTGAAGCACCGATAGAAACCGTGTTTCGCATGTATTCCGATTTCGAGTGGTTCGAGCGCGCCGCCCTGCGCCGGGGTGCGGATATCACGCGCACCGACAATCTGCGTGGCCAGGGCGCTGGCATGACATGGCAGGCCAGTTTCAAATTTCGGGGCAAGGCGCGCACGGTTGTCGGCGAGGTCGTCGATTTCTCATCGCCGGACAGTCTGGCCATTGATGCAGACAGCCCCAATCTGAAAGGGATGCTGTCGGTGGAAATGGTGCCGTTGTCGCGCAATCGCACGCGGGTTGCGATCGCGCTGGAGCTGAAACCCAAAAGCCTGACGGGCCGTCTGATGGTACAGTCGCTTAAACTGGGCAAAACCCGGCTGACGCGTCAGTTCAAGCTGAAAGCCGCGCAATTTGCCAAGACGCAGGAAACCCGCTTCAAATCGGGCGAGTTCGCCTGAGCCGATCCGACGTTATTTCGCCCGGTCGGCGGATTTTGGATAAACGCCGAGGATATTCAGCTCGGACGTGAAATACCGCAGCTCATCTAGGGCAAGGCGGACGTTTTCATCCTCAGGGTGACCGTCAATATCTGCATAAAACTGCGTGGCGGTGAAATGCCCGTCCACCATGTAGCTTTCCAGCTTGGTCATGTTCACGCCATTGGTCGCAAAGCCGCCCATCGCCTTGTAAAGCGCTGCCGGTATGTTGCGCACGCGGAACACAAAGCTGGTGATCATCCCATGATCGCCGCGCCGTGTTTCGTTGGTTTCCGGGGACATGACCAGAAAACGGGTGGTGTTGTGGCCATGGTCCTCGATATCGCGGGCCAGCACATTGAGCCCGTGAATTCCTGCGGCAATCTCGCTGGCCAGCACCCCACCGGTCCTGTCGCCGCTTACGGCCAGTTCAGCTGCAGCGCCTGCGCTGTCGGCGGCTGATTCTGCCGTGATGCTATGCTGTTTGAGAAAACTGGCCGCCTGCGGCAACAGCACCAGATGGGCGCGGACGTGTTTGATCTGATCCAGAGCAACACCCGGCAGGGCCATCAAGGCAATGCGCACGCGGATGAATGCCTCATCCACGATATGCAGGCCGGATTGCGGCAGCAGCCGGTGAATGTCGGCGACACGGCCGTAGGTCGAGTTTTCGACCGGCAGCATGGCAAGGCTGGCGCGGCCTTCATTGACTGCGGCGATCACGTCTTCGAAGGTTGCACATGGCAAGGGATCGTGACCGGGGTAGAAGGATGCGCAGGCCTCATGTGAATAGGCGCCAAGCTCTCCCTGAAATGCAATCTTTCCGCCCATTGGGCCAATTCCTCTCAATTCCACCGCGTCCGGGCGTTTCGTCGCGGGTTCTACACCTTGCTTTGATCCGGCGAAAGCCATAGATAGCCGCCCAAAGATATCCTAACCGGATGGGAACACGGTGACATGTTTGACACGATGACCTTTACCAAAGTGCTGGGTGGTTTCTGCGGCGCGTTTTTGATCTTCCTTCTCGCCAAGTGGGGCGCAGAAGAGCTTTATCATACCGGCGGCGGTCATGGTGATGACCATGCACAGGCCTATGTGATCGAAG
>JBCCUH010000074.1:0-8879 GCA_039197405.1 Pseudomonadota bacterium | reverse complement strand
TCGCGGCTGACGGTGGGAAAACTGATGAGCTTGCTCATCAGCTCAACTGGCGAGAGCGTTTGCGCCATGATCAGTATCCGCTGTCTGTCGTCAGTACCATGTGGCCGGGGCTGATTTCCTTATAAAGGGAAGGTTCCGGGTCATAGCCGACGGGGTGCATAGGGGATGGAATCGGTTTGAAGTTGAGATCCTTCTCGCCCTTGCGTTTCTTCGGATCGGCAATCGGCACGGCCTTCATCAGCGCTTGCGTATAGGGGTGGCGCGGGTCTTCGAAGACAGCCTGGCGCGGGCCCATTTCGACAATGCGGCCAAGATACATGACACCGACATGATGGCTGACGCGTTCCACCACCGCCATGTCGTGGCTGATGAAGAGATAGCTGAGGCCAAGCTCCGCCTGCAATTCCATCATCAGGTTGACCACCTGCGCCTGCACCGACACATCCAGCGCCGACACCGCCTCATCGGCGACAATCAGTTTGGGGTTGAGAGCCAGCGCGCGCGCAATCGCCACACGCTGACGCTGCCCACCTGACAGCTCATGCGGAAAGCGGCGCAGGAAACTGCGCGGCAATTCAACTCGGTCGAAGAGCATTTCGATGCGGTCCGTCAGGTCCTTGCCCGAAGCCGTGCCATAGTTGCGCATCGGTTCGGCGACCTGCTCCATCAGCTGCATCTGCGGATTGAGCGAGGCAAAGGGATCCTGGAAGATCATCTGCATATCCCGGCGCGCCTCGCGCAGGTCATTCGTTCCCAGGCCGAGCACATCGACACCATCCAGTGTGACCTGCCCGGACAGTGGCTCCACCAGCCGCAGCAAGGAACGACCCACGGTCGATTTGCCGCAGCCGGATTCGCCCACAAGGCTCAGCGTCTGGCCCTTGTTGATCGTGAAGCTAACGTCTTCTGCGGCATGCACATTGGCAACGGTGCGCCGCAGGAAGCCGCCGGTGACCGGAAAGCGCGTGGTGAGGTTTTTCACCTCCAGCAGCGGCGTTTCAGTGCCCGGGATCGGCTTGATCTCATCCTGATCGCGGCCCAGCAACTTCATCGGCTCGGGATATTGCTTGCCGGTCATCTCGCCCAGCTTTGGCACCGCAGCCAGCAGCGCCTTGGTGTAGGGATGCTGCGGGTTGTCGAAAATCTCCTCAGCCGTGCCCTCTTCCACCTTGTTGCCACGGAACATGACGACAACGCGGTCGGCCATCTGCGCCACAACCGCCATATCATGAGTGATGAACATCACCGCCGTTCCGGTTTCGCGTTTGAGCCGGTCCATCAGCGCCAGAATTTCCGCCTGGATCGTCACATCGAGCGCCGTTGTCGGCTCATCCGCAATCAAAAGGCGCGGCTCGCAGGCCAGCGCAATCGCGATCACCACCCTTTGGCGCATCCCCCCAGAAAGCTCGTGAGGATACTGGCCCATGCGTTTTTCCGGCTCCGGGATGCGCACTTGCTTGAGCAGATCCAGCGCTTTTTCTTCCGCCTCGGACTTGCCCATTCCTTTGTGGACACGCAGACCTTCGGTCAATTGACGACCAACGGTGAATACCGGGTTCAGCGCCGTCATCGGTTCCTGAAAAATCATCCCGATTTCATTGCCGCGGATGGTGCGCATCAGGTCTGTGCCAGCCTCGCGCAGATCAAGCGGTCCGCCATCCCTGCGATCAAAGATCAGCCGACCACCGGCAATCTCGCCGCCGCCGTACTCCACCAGCCGCATCAGCGACAGCGACGAGACAGATTTGCCCGAACCGGATTCGCCCACGACACAAACGGTTTCGCCCGGATTGATCTCGAATGAGACATCCTCCACCCCAAGCACGGGGCCGTTTTTGGTCTCGAATTGAACCCGCAGATTTTCGATTTTCGCAATCGGTTGGTCGAGCATAAGTCCCCCGGACACCAGTGAGCAGAGCGTTGCACCGCAGGCTAGAAGCGCAGGCTTGGGGTTGTCAAACCGAATTGGCCTTCCGTGACGTTCACTGCCCCGGCAAGAGGCTTGCATTTTTGTCAAACTCTGTTTCGATATGGCCCATGCTCTGGGGATGACGGGTATCGATTTTACGGCCAAGGCCTTGTATTATTTACATTTCCAGCACAAAAAACATCGGTCACTCCGGTGTAACTTTTAACGGAACGACGGCGAATCCCGCCGAACGGTCCATCAACATGGAGACCTACATGACCCTACGCTCAATTCTGCTGGGTGCAGCTGCCTCTTTTGCTCTGGCCCCTGCGGCCATGGCCGAGCGCGGCTCTGACGGCAACGTCAGCATCCTTTATTGGCAGGCGCCATCGATCCTGAACCCCTATCTGTCCGGCGGAACCAAGGACATCGAAGCCTCGTCGCTGGTCATCGAACCGCTCGCGCGTTTCGACCAAAACGGCAATCTCGTGCCGTATCTGGCTCAGGAGATCCCGACGGTCGGCAATGGCGGCGTTTCCGAAGACCTGACCTCGATCACCTGGAAGCTGAAGGAAGGCCTGAAATGGTCTGATGGCTCCGCTGTGACATCGGCCGATGTGGTTTTCACCGCTGAATACTGCCAGCATCCCGAAGGTGGCTGCGCGCAGCTGTCAAAATTCGACGGCGTGCAAAGTGTCGAGGCTGTGGATGACCTGACTGTCAAGGTCACGTTCGACCAGCCCAAACCCAACCCTTACGGTCCTTTCACCGGCGGTCAGGGTCCGGTTCTGCAAAAAGCCCAGTTTGAGAACTGCCTGGGCGCGGCAGCTCCTGGCTGTACCGACCAGAACTTTGGCCCCATCGGCACCGGTCCTTTTGTCGTCACCGATTTCCGTCCCAATGACGTGATCCAGATGGTCGCCAACGAAAACTATCGCGATCCGGCAAAACCGGCGTTTGCGACGCTGACCTTCAAAGGTGGGGGCGATGCGACGGCCTCGGGCCGGGCAGTTATGGAAACTGGCGAGTTTGACTACGCGTGGAACCTGCAGCTGGCACCTGACGTGATCGCGAAAATGGCTGAAGGCGGCAAAGGCACGCCCGTTTCGGCCTTCGGCGCACTTGTCGAGCGTCTGGAAATGAACCTGACGAACCCTAGCCCTGATCTGCCGGAAGGCGAGCGGTCTACAGTGGCGCATCCGCACCCCTTCCTGAGCGATCTACGCGTGCGCAAGGCGCTGTCCATGGCAATCGACCGCAACCTGCTGGTTGAAGTTGGCTATGGCGACGCGGGCCGTCCGACCTGTAACCTTGTCCCCGCCCCGGCGATCTATGCTTCCGACAATACAGAATGTCTGACGCAGGACATCGCAGGTGCAAACGCACTGCTGGATGAAGCTGGCTGGACCGACAGCGACGGCGACGGTGTGCGCGACAAAGATGGCGTCAAACTGTCCATCCTCTACCAGACTTCCACCAACGCCGTGCGTCAGGATTTCCAGGCGCTGATCAAAGCATGGTGGGAAGAAATCGGTGTTGAAACAGAGCTTCGCAATCTCGACGCTTCTGTGTTCTTCGGTGGTGACCCCGGTTCCCCGGACACCTTCCAGAAGTTCTATGCCGACGTCGAGATGTATGCGAACGTCTTTGACGGCACAGATCCGCAGGCCTATCTCGCGGCTTACCGTTGCGGCAATGAGCCCAAGCCTGACAGCCAGTGGCAGGGTGAGAACATCAACCGGTTCTGCGAGCCGGAGTATGACGCTCTGATCGACGAGCTGGCGCGTACGGGCGATCTGGAAAAGCGCGGCGAAATCGCCAAGAAGATGAACGACATGCTGACAAAAGACAGCTACACCATCGTTCCTCTGGTTGACCGTGGCCGTGTCTCTGCACATGCCAACAGCCTCGGCGGCGTTATCCTGAACGTCTTCGACAGTGAGCTTTGGAACGTCGCGGACTGGCATCGCGTCAAATAATTTCGCATAGCAACTGCGCCCTGCCCTCCTTTTTTCGGGGGCGGGGCGTTTTCGCATAGGGTGTGTTTGCCATGCCTCCCTGTCGAGGTTTTCAGGGGATGACATCGCCGACACACCCCACAGCCGCAGGTCTGACCCTTCATGCTGACATATACGATCAGGCGACTGGTGATTTCGATCCCAACGCTATTGTTCATCGCTCTGGTGATCTTCCTCTTGCTGGAGCTTGCCCCCGGCGATCCGATGGCTCAGGTGCCATTGACCGTACCTCCCGAAGTCAAAGAGAAAATGCGCATCGCGCTGGGATTGGGGGAGCCGACCCACATCCGCTTTGTCAAATGGCTCTATCAGCTTTTCGTAATTGAACCGACGGTTCTGTTCGATTCTCTTTTCGGCACCACATACGCCGAAGGCGAGCAGCGGGTGATTTCCTGGCAGACGCGCAGCCCGGTTATGGATATCGTGGTGCAGCGCTTGCCGCAGACACTCTGGGTCGTGGGGCTGGCCTATATCGTTGGTGTGCTGATCGCCCTGCCCATCGGTGTTTATTCGGCCTACAAGCAGTATTCGGTGTTTGACCAGTCCGGCACATTCATCTCGATGATCGGCTTTTCCATTCCGCCCTTTTTCACCGGACCGCTTTTGATCGTGATCTTCTCGGTGCAGCTGGGCTGGCTGCCGTCGATCTATGACACGACGCATGTGGTCACGGACTGGGCCAGCTTCAAAGTGCAGTTTTTCCAGATGATTATGCCTGTGATGGTTCTGGCGCTGCAGACGACAGCGCAGATCAGCCGCTATATGCGCGCCTCGATGCTGGAGAACCTGAACCAGGATTATGTGCGCACCGCCCGCGCCAAGGGGCTGTCAGAGGCTGTTGTGGTCATGGTCCATGTGCTCAGAAACTCGATGATCCCCGTCGTCACCGTGATCGCGCTTGGCATGCCCGCGATCTTCGGCGGCGCGATCATCACCGAGAACGTGTTCAAGGTGAACGGGATCGGGCAGCTTCTGCTGACTGCGCTTTTCGCCAATGACATCCCGATGGTGCTGACACTGACGTTTATCTTTGCGGTGCTCATCGTCGTTTTCAACATCATTGCCGATATCCTCTACGGCATTCTTGATCCGAGGATCCGCTATGACTGATGCGCAGCAAATTGACCCGATCGAAGCGCTCAAGGACAAAGAGCCGTCGGCCCCGCCGCACAGCCAGTGGCGCGATATCTGGCACCAGTTCCGCAAACATAAAGGCGCGATGTTCGGCGGGGGCTTTCTGCTTTTCATCACCCTCGCCGTGCTTCTCGGCCCCTATCTTTGGCAGATCGACCCCCAGAAACTGGATATCCGCAACAAGGACATGCGGCCCATTTACACGCTACTTTGGGAAAGCGATGCAAAGGCTGGTTGGCACCGCCCGCTGGGAACGGACAACCTTGGCCGCGATCTTTTGGCCAATATGATCAAGGGTGGGCGCACCTCGCTTGCCGTGGGCTGGGCCGCCATGGTGCTGGCGCTGGTCCTGGGAACGCTGATAGGCGTGCTGTCGGGATATTTCCGCCGCCTCGATGGGCCGCTGATGCGCTTTACCGATCTGGTACTGTCGCTGCCACTGCTGCCGCTGCTGCTGGTGGCGGTCACACTCTTCCGTCAGCCGCTGCGTGCAGCATACGGGCCGGAGGGCGGCATGTTCATCCTGATCGTTGGCGTCATTGGCATCACCAGCTGGATGCAGACGGCGCGCATTGTGCGCGGTGAAGTCCTGGCGCTCAAGGAACGAGAGTTCATCCTTGCCGCCCGCTCTATCGGCACCACCTCACGCAGCATCATCACCCGGCACCTGCTGCCCAATATCATGTCGCCGATCATGGTTTCTGCGACATTGGGACTGGCAACCGCGATTATCACAGAAAGCGCGCTCAGCTTTTTGGGTGTGGGCTTTCCGTCGGATTATCCGACCTGGGGCAAGATGCTGGCCGATAGCGTGCCGCGCATGACGGAATACCCTGAACGGGTGATCCTGCCGGGTGTGGCCATCTCGCTGACAGTGCTGGCGGTGAACTACCTTGGCGACGGGCTGCGCGATGCCCTCGATCCCCGCATTCGCGGTCGCTGACCTGGGTTTCCTGCGTGCAGCGTCACGCAAGAAGCGAAAAAAAGGACCTCAGCGGGAAAACCGGGCACGGGCGCGAATTGCGGACCAACCTGCGATCTGATCAGGAACGCGTGTTCGCGATGCAAGGCAGAACAGGAACGGGCGTTCCTTGCGCCCGTTATTAGAGTGACCCGCCCGGGTTTGACTTCACCGAAATCAACCTCCAATTGGAACACCGTTCCGATTGCAGGAGATATGCGTCATGTTCGAAACCGTTCTGGAAGTCACCGGCCTCGACATCACCCCGAAAGCTGCCAGCGTTGCGCTGGCGCTGGCCATTGGTCTTGCCTTCGGTTTTCTGGGGGAACGCACCAAGTTCTGCTTTCGACGCAGTCTGATCGGCGAGGATCGCCGCTCTGCGCTTGGCGTCTGGCTGACCGCGTTGGCCTTTGCGCTGATCGGCACGCAAGCAGCGGTCTATGCAGGGTTCATCGACTTTGCTGAGCATCGCTTTTTCGCCTCCGGCCTGCCGGTGCTGGCGATTGTCGCTGGCGGGTTTCTGTTCGGGATCGGCATGGTGCTGACACGCGGCTGCGCCTCGCGCCTGACGGTCCTGGCCGGGACAGGCAATCTACGCGCGCTGTTCGTCATGGTGCTTTTTGCCATCACCGCCCATGCAGCCCTGAAGGGCGTGCTATCGCCCATCCGCACATCCCTTGGCGCGCTGACCGTTGATCTTGGTGAAACAACAGGCCTGGCCGCACTTCCGGGTGGCGCGTTGCTCTGGACGGCGCTCATTGCACTTGCGGCACTCGCATATGCGGCCCGATCCGGCACGCGCATCGGCACGTTGAGCCTTGCGGCAGCCCTTGGCCTGTTGGTGCCTGCAGCCTGGGTCGGCACCGGCTTTGTACTCTATGATGAGTTTGACCCAATCGCGCTGGAAAGCCTGTCTTTCACCTCGCCAGCGGCGGAAAGCCTGTTCTGGTCCGTCGCCTCCACATCCATCCCTGCCGGTTTTGGCACAGGGTTGATCGGCGGTGTTCTGGGCGGTGCGCTGCTGGCGTCGCTGCTTTTTGGCACCTTCGCGTGGCAGAGCTTTGACAGCCCCGCGCAAACCGGCCGTTACATGGGCGGCGCGGTTCTGATGGGGCTGGGCGGCGTTCTGGCCGGTGGCTGCACCGTGGGCGCAGGGCTGGGTGGGGTTCCGACGCTGAGCTTTGCTGCGCTGCTGGCGATCCTCTCGATCGCGGCAGGCGCCTTGATTGCGAGCCGTCTGCTCAGCCGCTCGCGCGGTGGCGTATCCGGCGCACCATCCACCAAACAATCGCTGCTACCGGCAGAGTGATCCCGGCGGTCAAAACAGCCTTGCTGGCCCCAAGATGGCCGGCAAGCGGCGCCAGCAGATAACTGCCGAGCGACACCGCGTAATAGGTGATCGCGACCACTGACAGACCTTCGACCGTGTGCTGCAGCTTGAGTTGCAGATCAGCTCGCCGGTTCATGCTTTCCAACAGCTTCTGGTTTTGCGCCGAGCGGTCTACATCCACTCGCGTTCGCAAAAGCTGGGCAGCGCGCACGGCCCGCTCGGACAGGGTGTGCAACCGCCTTTCGCTGGATTTCACCGTGCGCATTGCCGGATCAAAGCGCCGCATCATGAACTCCGCAAGCGTCTGCTGCCCCTCCAGAGGCGTCTCACGCAGGGCGAAAATGCGTTGATTGACGATGGTTTCATAGGCGCCGGTGGCCCCGAAACGGAACGCGCTGCGTGCATGTTCCGCCTCCAGCTCAGCCGATATTCCCAAAAGCGCGTCCAGCTGGTCCTCGGCCCGCTCGTGCGACAGGGTAATTTCCTCAATGAGACGGCTGAGCTTGGTCTCCAGATCGCCCAGCAAGGGCTCCATCTCGCGCATGCGGGCAAACCCAAGCATCGCCATGGATTTGTAGGTCTCGATCTCGAACAGGCGCTGCACGATCCTGCCGATCCGCGCCTGTCCCACCCCATCCGAGGCGAAAATCGCAAAGCGCGTATGCCCCGCCGGATCGATATGAAAATCACCGGCTATCACGCCTGCCCCGTCCAGCACTTCCGAGGCGGCAAGGCTTTCCAGAACGAACCAGTTGCTCATCTTGGCCTTCAGCTCCGCCAGCGGCAGGCGCGGCTCGATCCTGATCAGCGCCGAGACCACCCGCTCACCGGGCGCATCGGCTAGCCAGCTTTCCTCGAACAAATCGAAATCCGCCGGATCAAACGGGCGATCACCAAGACCATCAAGCAGGATCGTATAGGTGACAAATTCAGTGTGCCGCTCCCATTTCAGCCGGAACCGGCCCAATGTTCCGAAATAATGCGTGGCGCCGGGCCCGGGATGCGCCGCACCATAGCGGTCCAGCAGTGCCAGCAGATGATCAAGATCGGCCTGCGCATTGGTGCGCGTACCGCCGTTGGGCTGCTTGAGCGCCAGAAAAAGCGCCCGGCTACCTTCCGCTGCTGTCGGAAAGGGGCGCGCGTGCAGCTCGTTGGACAGCTGATAACGCTTGGGATGATCTGTTAACGTCGGCATGGCAGCTCTCAGGGGTTTCGGCGTTCTTGCCTGAGTAAGCAAAAGTGACCCCAAGTAAAGGGTAAAGACGTGCCATTACAGTATGTTACATGAATACCGTTGTATGCGGTTTGGGCTGCAACCCGTTACTTGGCTTTCAATACAGTGCCTTGCGCAGCGGCGCAGATCTTTTCCACACCACCCGCTACGACAAAAACGTCACAGCGGCATACGGCCTGGCGTTTGCCGGACGAAACAACACTTGCGCGAGCCACCAGCGTTTCTCCGACAGCGGGCCGCGTGTAGTTGATCTTCATCTCCTGCGTCAGCACATCGCACAGCACCGAGCCGCC
>JBCCUH010000073.1:0-8991 GCA_039197405.1 Pseudomonadota bacterium | reverse complement strand
GTGCAGTTCTCCAGGATCGTCAGATGCGGGAAAAGGTTGAAGTGCTGAAAGCACATGCCAACCTCGGAGCGGATTTTGTCGATATTCTTCAGATCCGAGCTGAGCACCGTGCCATCCACCTCGATGCGCCCCTGCTGATGTTCCTCCAGCGCATTGATGCAGCGGATCAGCGTGGATTTGCCCGACCCAGAGGGCCCGCAGATCACGATCCGCTCGCCCTGATACACCGTAAGGTCGATGTCGCGCAGAACGTGAAACGCCCCGTACCACTTGTTCATGTTTTCAATAGTGATCGCGACTTCGTCGCTGACTTGCATTTGAGCTTCAGCCATGAGCCTGCTCCTTTCTTAACGATGACCGGTGGCAAGCTGACGCTCAAGCCACTGGGAATACTGGGAAATGCCATAGCAGATCGGGAAGAACAGAAGGATCGCAGCCCCCCAGAGTTCCCAATAGACGCCATTCCAAGCTGTCGATGCCAGGATCGGGCCGCGGATCATCCCCACCAGATCGAACATCGAGATGACCGAAACCAGCGTTGTATCCTTGAAGAGGCCCACCGCCACATTGACGATACCCGGGATCGAGATCTTGAGCGCCTGCGGCAGGATGATCAGACGCATCGACTGCGCATAATCCAGCCCCAGACTGTCTGCCGCCTCATACTGTCCCTTCGGCAATGCGGCCAGACCGCCCCGGATCACCTCGGCGATATAGGCCGACGAGAACATGGTGATCATGATGATCACCCGCAGGATCAGATCGAAGTTGGTACCCGGCGGCAGGAAATAGGCCAGAACCACATTCGCCACGAAAAGAAGGGTGATCAGCGGCACGCCCCGGATGAACTCGATGAAGACCACGCAGATCCACTTGATGATCGGCATGGACGACTGACGCCCCAGCGCCAGCACGATCCCCAGCGGCAGTGACAGCGACACGCAGACCACCCCGAGGATGAAGTTCAGCATGAAGCCGCCCATGTCGCGGCTGGGCACTGGATCCAGCGCCAGCACACCCGACAGCGGGCGGGTCAGATAGCCTTGCAACGACCAGATCAGAACTGCCGCAATGACCGCGCCGCCCAGCCCCATGGCAAAGCTTTGCGCCTCCAGCCGGGTAAAGACCATGTAGCCCGCAACGAAACCGACAGCGATCATGATCGGCACCAGGATCGTGCCACCCCAGATCAGCCAGAAAGCAATGAAGGGGTAGACGGCTGTGAAGATCAACAGCTTGCGCGGCAGTTTGAAAAACAGCACCGGCGCTGCCGCCACAAAGAGCAGCAAGAAGGCGATGGTGGGACGCCAGTATTCCGTTACCGGGTATTTGAACCCGAACATCAGCTGGTTCCAGCGCTCGGTCAGAACCGAAAAACAGCCGCCGGTCGCACCATTGAGAACCTCTCGGCATTCAGCCAGCGAACTGGTGGTCCAGACGCCATTCCAGAACCACGGGAAGGCGCCGGTCACGATCTGCCACACGAAATAGAGCGCAACAATTGTCAGGATCGAGTTGAATACCCCGTCAAAGAGGTTTTCCTTGAGCCATTTCAGCGGGCCCGACGCCGTCAGGGGCGGCGCCTGTTCCGGTAGCATTTCGGTGCGCACGAAGGAAAGATTGTTGTCAGACATCCTAGCGCTCCTTCAGTTTGACAGAGTTGTTGTAGACATTCATCACCGCCGAGATGCTGAGGCTGATGACCAGATAAAAGGCCATGAGCAGCAGGACCGTTTCAATCGCCCGGCCTGTCTGGTTCAGCGTGATGCCGCCCAGGGTGCCGGTGACGTCCATATAGCCCACGGCAATCGCCAGTGAGCTGTTTTTGGTGATGTTGAGATACTGCGAAATCAGCGGCGGAATAATCACTCTCAAGGCCTGCGGCAGCACCACAAGGCTCATGATGCGATTGGGGCGCAGCCCCAGTGACGCCGCGGCTTCGGTCTGCCCTTTCGAGATCGCAAGAATACCAGCGCGCACGTTTTCGGCGATGAAGGCCGCCGTGTAGATCGACAGGGCAAAGGTCAGCGCAATGAACGAGTTACGCGCATAGATGCCGCCCTTGAAGTTAAAGCCCTTGAGCGCGGGAATATCCCAGCTGAGCCCCATGACGATGCAGGCCGCAATCAACGGCAAGAACCAGATCGCAAGCGTCGTGTACCAGGTCACAGGACGATCGCCAGTGGCTTCCTGAATGGCCGAGGCGCGTTTGCTCACGGCCCGCGCGCCAAAGAAACTGGCAATCAGCAATCCGATGATGACCAGCCAGCCCGTAGAGCCTGCCGCCCAACCTGCTGTGAAAATCGGCTTGGGCAGATAAAACCCGCGCCCGGTGAAGGCAAAAAGATCAAACAGCATCGAGGCTTCGGCATTGTCGCCCCGGAACTCTCGTGGTTGCGGCAGAATGGCGACAAAGACCGCCATGATGATCAGGATCCAGATCAGAACCGGCACGTTGCGGAAAATCTCGACGTAGACCGACATCAGCTTGTTCACCAGCCAGTTCTTGCTCAGCCGCAGAACCCCGACGATGACGCCGATCACAGTCGCAAGGAAACAGGCGGTGACGGCCACAAGCAGCGTGTTGAGAATTCCCACGATCGACGCGCGCCAATGGCTCGATTGCGAGGTGTATTCGATCAGACGCTGGTTGATGTCATATCCTGCCGGTTCGCCCAGGAACTTGTAGGAGATATTCAGGCCCGCGGCGGCCAGATTCTGCACCAGGTTGTACCCCAGGTACGAAAAGGCGGCGATCAGCGCGAGCAAGGCAATGAATTGGAAAGTATAGGAACGGTAGCGCGTGTCGTTAAGTAGCATCGACAGGCGGAACCCCTCCTTCGGAGGATCGGTAAGAGCCGTCATGGACTGTTCCCTGGATGTGCTGCTGTCCGTTCAGATCGCGCCGGTTGCTCCGGTCATCATGCGGACGCAGCATTTCTGATTGGTCGTGTGGTCGAACGTCAAAAGCAAGAAGGGCGCGAGATGTTCCTCGCGCCCTTCTCGTTAGTCAGGTCTTAGCGGAAGGGCGGGCTGTAAAGCAGGCCGCCATCGGTCCACTGAGCGTTCAAGCCACGGGCCAGACCGATCGGTGTGTTCTCGCCGATGTTCTTCTCGAAAAGCTCACCGTAGTTGCCGCCAGCCATGATGGCTTTCTTGGCCCAGTCAGCGTCAAGGCCGAGCATCTCGCCCAGCGTGCCTTCGGAACCCAGCAGACGGTTGATCTCGGGGTTGTCGCCTGCGGACATGGACATTTCAGCCACGTTTGCAGATGTCACACCCAGCTCTTCAGCTGCGATCAAGGCGTTCAGGGACCAGCGAACCACATCGCCCCACTCGTTGTCGCCGTGGCGAACAAGCGGACCCAGAGGCTCCTTGGAGATGATCTCGGGCAGAACAACGTGATCGCCCGGATTTTCGAACGCCGCGCGCGTTGCCGCAAGGCCGGAGGCGTCAGTTGTGTAAACGTCGCATGCGCCTTCCAGATACAGCGGCTGTGCTTCAGCGTTTGTCTCGATCGGAACCGGCTCATAGGAGATGCCGTTGGTGCGGAAGAAGTCCGCCAGGTTCAGCTCGGTTGTTGTGCCGGTCTGGATGCAGACAGTCGCGCCGTCCAGCTCTTTGGCGGAAGATACGCCAAGCGCTTTCGGGACCATGAAGCCCTGACCGTCGTAGTAGTTGATGCCGACGAATTCGAACTTCAGGTCGACGTCGCGCGAGAATGTCCATGTGGTGTTACGTGCCAGCATGTCGATCTCGCCGGACGCCAGCGCCGTAAAGCGTGTCTTACCTGTCGTCGGAACAAACTCGACTGCGGATGCGTCCCCAAGAACAGCCGCTGCGACCGCGCGGCATACGCCCACGTCAAAGCCTTGCCATTCGCCATTCGCATCAGGTGCCGCAAAACCGACAAGACCAGTGGTCACGCCGCAGTTCAGCTTGCCGCGCGCTTTGACATCGTCAAGCGTTCCGGCAGCTGCCGCGCCGGCCGCCAGGCCCGCAACAGTCAGTGCACCAAGAAATACGGATTTTTTCATGTTTACCTCTTCCTGATTGTCCGCCCCTGTCCCGGAACGGTTCATCCTACCGTGAGTGGCAGGGGTTAGAATACCAAAGAAGGGCTGTCCCCCTTCAGTGCGCGCGAGTTTGGTCGCATTCATCAAGGAAGGTCAAGGGTCCTATCACCGGAAATGCTGAGTTTTCCGCATAGTTTCCTTAGGGTCAAATTGCTTCACTGACAGTCTGGGGCGACCTGCTGGCGGCACGGTACATCTCAGGCGGGAATCACGCGCTTGGCCGCACCATTTGGCAAAACCGCCATCCGGCCAGCAAACCGGCCTTTTTGGCTTCGGCGGCCGCTTCGGCGTCCTCGTCCACGCCCCATTGCTCCTGCTGGAAACGCTCGTCAATGCGACTGATGTCCCAGGCGTCTTCGGCACTTATGTGCCCGTCGTAGACCGCCAGGCCCAGAACCAGCGAACCGGGCAAGGTCACCAGCTCATGAAACCCTGTAAGCGCAAAGGCATCCAGCTGGTGCACCCGCGCGCGCAGCCGCTGCAGGCTGGCCTGCGGCTGCGGCTGATACATCACCCCCTCGATCTGCAGCAAAGGCGCATCATAGCTGTCCCGGCACCAGTCCAGCAGCGGATCCCAGGCCTCCGCCTGACGGCGCTGCAACGCGTCGGGCTTGGCGGCGCGATAGCACAGCAGATCGGTCTCGCCATACCCTGCCAGCATATCCGCCACCTCGGCAAATTGCGGCGTCACCTTATCGATGGCGGAATTGGCCGCCTTGGTCACAGGCATGCTCTCTGGCCGGACCTCGCCGTCCTGCGCCTCCCACTCGGCGCACATCGCCTCTGCCAGCGCCCGTGTCGGCACATTCAGGCGCGATTTGCCCGGCGTCCTGATCGCCCGGCCATCCAGATGCACCGTGAAGCCAGCGTCCGTTTCCGCAACAGTTGTCTCTGTCCAGAAACGCTTCATTTTCCATTCAGACATGGGCAGTCTCCAAAACCCGATCAATCGCCGCGGGCAGCATCGCAAAATCGCTCACAATCGCATCCGCGCCATCCAGACGCGCCGTATCATGATAGCCCCAGCTCACGCCGATGAACCAGCACCCGGCGGCGCGTGCCATATCCAGATCATAGCTGGTATCGCCGATCATCACCGCCCTGTCCGGCGCTACGGCCAGATCATCCATCGCTGCCATCAACATCGAAGGATGCGGCTTGCTGGGATGATCGTCGGCGCAGTGCTGGCTCAGAAACATGCCCTGCAGCCCATGCGCTGAGATCAAGCCATTAAGGCCCCGACGCGATTTGCCCGTCGCCACCCCCAGCAGCGTCGAATCCTGCGCCTGCAACGCATTGAGACAGTCCCGCGCACCGGGGTAAAGCGGCGAGGACAGCTCGCTGCCCTTTGCAAGACGCGCCTTTGCATAAGACTCCTTGTACCACCGCACCATGTCAGCGCTCAGTGCCGCATCCGCATCTGGCACCAGCCGCGGAAAGATCACATCCAGCGACAGGCCAACCATCGACAGGATCACCTGCCGCTCTGGCATCTGGCGCCCGGCCCTGGCAAAGGCCGCCGCCATCGAGGCGATGATATCGCCCTGGCTGTCCACCAGCGTGCCATCCACGTCGAATATCACCGCGCGCAGCTGCATCGCTCAGAGCAGCTCCTCAAAGGGATCATCAGGCACATCGCTTGGGTCCCAGGCCAGCGTGTCCCAGGTGCGCTTCATATGCTCCGGCATAGGCGCCACGACCCGCAGGATCTGTCTGGTCGCCGGATGCTCCACCTGCAGCGACCGCGCGTGAAGATGCAGCTTCTTGCTAAGATCACCGCCCAGTTGCGCGCCCCAACCATCACCGAGGTTTTCCTGACCCGACCCGCCATATTTGCCATCGCCCACAATCGGATGGCCCATCTCGGCCATATGCGCGCGCAGCTGGTGGGTACGGCCGGTGATCGGCTCCATCGCGACCCAGGCGGTGCGCTTGGCCGCCGTCTCTAGCACCGAATAATCGGTGATCGCGCGTTTGGCACCTTCCGTGCTGTCCACATCGCGCGGATGGATACAGATCATCTTCTCGCCCTCGCCGCGCTTGCCGTGACCGCCCGCTTTGACAAGCCCGTATTTGATCGTACCCATGCGCGGCGCGGGCACGCCTGCGACCGCCGCCCAGTAGATCTTGCGCGTGGCCTTGTGCCGAAACGCCGCCGTCAGCGCCTGCGCCGCCTTGCGGGTCCGCGCAAGGATCAGAACACCGGATGTGTCCTTGTCCAGCCGGTGCACAAGGCGCGGGCGCTCGTCCAGATCGAACATCAGCGCCTCGGACAGGCTGTCCACATGGCGCGTCTGGCCAGAGCCGCCCTGCACCGGCAATCCGGGGGGCTTGTTCAGCGCAATCACATGATCATCGCGGTAAATCACACAGCCCCTGATGAACTTGGCATCCGCCTCGCTGATCTTGCCCTTGTCCTGCGGATCGGGCGCCGGGGCATCAGGCAAGGGCGGCACACGCAACACCTGCCCTGCGGCAACGCGGGTCGCGGCTTTCACGCGCCCCCCATCGAGGCGCAGCTCACCCTTGCGGCACATCTTCTCGATCTTGCCTTGCGTCACTTGCGGAAACATCCGTTTCAGATAGCGATCCAGCCGCTGGTCGCTGTCGGCCTCGTCAATCGTGATCATCTGTACCCGGCTCATGCCCAGATCCCCCGCGCAATCATCACCCCCAACGCCAGCCCTGCAATCGACAGCAGGACCGAAACCGTCACATACAGCGCCGCCGATCCGAAATGCCCGCGCTCGATCAGCGTCATCGCCTCCAGCGAAAAGGCCGAGAATGTGGTGAACCCGCCCAACAGCCCTGTCATCACGAAAAGGTTCGCATGGGTCAGACCTTTCTGGTGGCTGTAGACCACAAAGAGCCCCATGAGAAGCGAGCCGATCACATTCACCGGCCAGACCCCCATGGGGAACGGGCCGGGAAAGACCTTGATCAGCGCCAGCCCGCCAGTGTAGCGCAAGCACGCCCCCAACGCGCCGCCAAGCGCCACATATGCCAGATTGAAAAACATCTGCGTCCTGTCACGCCAAGCGCCGCAGATGTCAAGCCGCAGCGCCCGGTCAGCCCGCGCGATACAGCATGGATAAGCGACTGTTGTCTGCGGCAACAGCAATCACATCAAATGCCGTTGCGCGGGGTTGGTTGCAACGTAACACACCGGGATCTGGGGCTGTTTCTGGCAAGAGACCCTCGCAGCTGGCGCGCGGGCATGCTCTCAAACCAGTGCCCCGACATAGCCATTCCGGGAAACGGCCGAGCAAATCTCACTCCACTGGCAGTGCCCGCAGGCGGATCGAACCTGATCTTGAGTAAACGCCGCCCGCAGTCGTTTCAAGAGATCACCATCAAAAGAAAACCTTGCGCCGCGATGCACAGGCCGTCGCACGACCCGTTCTATATCCACCGCCGCTTTCAGATCTCGGTTGCGAATACTCTCGTCGCAACAATGGGCGTCTGTTTCCGCCCGGCGCGGCGCACAGATGTCGTCGGGCCCATCCACAATCTCAATCATCTCTCCGGCTGAAATGCGCCCCGCGATCACAGTCATGTTGTCTGTGAAGGCGGGGCCGTAGCCTTTGCCAATATAGGTCAGGATACACAGCAGATGGTGCGCACGCAGGTATACTGTCACTCGTCAGATTGCCGATTGTCGCGCGTCAGCAGCTTGAGCGTCATGGCTCCAAGACCGGATTTGAGGATCCCGCCAATCACAAAGGGAGCCACGCCATGAATAATCGCCTGCTCCAACCCGATCATCACCGCAAGCCATGCAGCACCCAACACCAGACAGATCGCGTTGCCGATGAGCATCGCGAGAAATGACAGCCAAACCCGGCGGCCGTCCCAGCCGCGTTCCGTCAACCACCCGGTCGCCATCCCCGCAACAGGAAAGGCAAAGAGATAGCCGCCCGTCGCCCCCAGGAAATGCTGCGCGCCAGCAGCGCCTCCTGCCAGAACCGGCAGACCCAGGGCGCCCTCCATCAACCAGGCGGCAATCGTGACCCCGCCCAGTCGCCAGCCGTACAACGCGCCAACAAGCATCACTGCAAAGGTTTGCATGGTGACTGGAACCGGCACCATCGGCACTTCGATATAGGACGACAGGGCCAGAAAAAGGGTGCCGGCAAAGACGGCGGCCACTTTCCACGGCAGCGAATAGTTCCGCACATCGAGTGCTTTGAAATCGCTATGGGCGACTGCGGTTTTGGTTGAGGTCATCGTGACATTTTCCATGATTATCTATTAAACGACTCGCGTCGCCAATTGAGTAATTCAATTATAGATAATTCACAAGCGCCCCTCGGCATCACCCCCGTGACAGGTGCCGCCTAAGGATCGCTGACGCGGTTTTTTCGTCGCGCCGCTCCATGGCCCGTAGGATCGCAACATGGTCCTTGTCCGAAGTGCTTTGCCACGACTTGCGCCATCTGGCGTGAAATCTCTGCGCAGAAAGACGCTGAAGCTGCTCTATGCGCCCCAGAATGAGGGGGCGCGCACAAGGCTTCAGGATTTCCAGGTGAAACTGCCGATTGGC
Organism: Pseudomonadota bacterium; assembly: GCA_039197405.1. GTDB lineage: Bacteria > Pseudomonadota > Alphaproteobacteria > Rhodobacterales > Rhodobacteraceae > Planktotalea. The sequence goes on along the minus strand of JBCCUH010000073.1, from coordinate 372 downwards.
TTTTTCCCAGGCGATAGGATCTTTGGCCTGATCGCAGACTAGCCGAAACCGCTCCATCTCCTGCAGCGCCGCTGGCGTCATGTTGGCAACCGCTTTCGTCAAAGCCAGTGGCTCCAAGGCAAGCCTCATTTCCAGAATGTCGTCCTGATCTGCGTCACTCAGCGAAAACGCCCGGACCCCGCGCTTGGGAATGAAGGTCGCAAGCTCCATCTGCACAAGCCGTTGAAGCGCTTCCCGTGCCGGGACGTGACTGCAGTTGAAGCGCGTGGCGATATGATCCTGCGCAAGCCGTGCACCTTGAGCAATCTCGCCCCGGATGATTTCTTCTGCGAGGATGTCCGCAATAGCTGCAGGTTTAATAGATAAATCAGT
>JBCCUH010000072.1:0-9000 GCA_039197405.1 Pseudomonadota bacterium | reverse complement strand
TAATAGAGCATGCCGAGGAAGCCGGCCGTCAGCAGGAAGCCCACGGCGTTGTGGCCATACCACCACTGGGTCATCGCGTCCTGCACGCCCGAAAAGACCTGCACAGAGCGGCTGCCCCAGATGCTGACCGGAATGCTGAGGTTGTTGACAACATGCAGCATAGCGACGGTGATGATGAAGCTCAGGAAGAACCAGTTCGCAACATAGATATGCTTTTCACGGCGCTTGATGATCGTACCCATGAACGCGGCAAGATACGCCAGCCAAACGATGGTCAGCCACAGATCGACATACCATTCCGGCTCGGCATATTCCTTGGATTGCGTGGCACCCAGAAGATAGCCCGTTGCGGCCAGCACAATGAACAGCTGATAGCCCCAGAACACGAACCATCCCAGCTTGCCGCCCCAAAGACGTACACCGCTGGTGCGCTGCACCACGTAGAACGATGTCGCGATCAGAGCATTGCCGCCAAATGCGAAAATCACCGCCGAAGTGTGCAGCGGGCGAAGTCTTCCGAAATTCGCGAAGGGCTGTGCCCATTCAAAGTTCAGCGCTGGAAAGGCCAGCTGAAAGGCGATGAATGTGCCGACCAGAAATCCGGCGATGCCCCAGAACGCGGTGGCGATGACGCCGGCCCGGATCACACCATCCAAATAGATGGTCTGGTCAGGTGCAGCCGCAACAGGTTCGTCGGTGTTGCGCAGGACCATGATGAACATCGCAGCAGCGATGACCATGATCAGCAGCGCATGAACCTGATAAGCCAGATCATGTGCCCAGCTGGCCGCCAGCATGGCGACAAGCGTGATGCATCCCAAAAGAATGAGTTTGACGTAGTTCATTGCAAAATGCCCTCGAAATAACAGAGCACCTGCTCGGTACTCCTGTTCGCATGATCCGTTCTAGGAAGGCGAACAGGCAATCACTTTGATCTGAATCAATAACGTCAAAAACCAACGCAGATTCTGCGCCGGATACGTGTGTCAAACGGCCAGCGCAGGTTCACCCTGGCGCTGACCGCCGCGCGCAGGGCGCGTCAGCCGTGCGGGCGATTGCGAGTCGCCTGCATCTGCTGAACGCGTTTTGGCCAGGTCGATCTGATATAGGCCAGAACGTCCCAGATATCGTCATCGGTCAGCGCATCGCCGAAACCGGGCATGCCGCTCGGAAAATCCGCGATCCCGCGCCTGGCCAATGCCTCTGCACCGCCAAGCTGCGTGTATTCGAAAAGCAGCAGGTTGTCGTGATGCCAGATGTGGCCCGTGTCGTCATGAGGCGGGGCAGGCAGCACACCGTCATCATCCGGCACCCTCCAGTTCGGTTGCCCTTCCAGATTGCTGCCATGGCAGGACGCACATTGACTGGTGTATAGCGCCTGACCATTTGCCAGATCCCGGTCCACAAGCTCGTGATCCGCCATGGCACCACCGGCAATGGCAGTCAGCATGGCCGATCGCGCCAGCATTTTCATCAGCGGCGCCATCAGTTTATGCCATTCGCGCGCTGGACGTCACGGATATAGGCGATGATCATGGTGACGTCGCCGCGGGTCAAACCCTCCACCGGAGGCATATTGCCAAATTTCCAGTGGTGGCTTCTCACACCCGTCGCGACCGCGCGCTGAAACGCCTCGTCCGCATGATGGCTCGGCTCGTAGATCTTGTGAATGAGCGGCGGCCCGGCGGTGGTGTTGCCAACACCATTGACGCCATGGCAGCGCGAACAGGCAGCTTCGAAAATCTGCTGGCCAATCGCCGCATTGCCCTCGATGGGCGGCAGCGTGATCTGCACCATGGCACTGCCCTCAGGCGTGGCCGGCGGCTGTGCGGTGTCTGTCGACGTGGTGAACTGTGTCAAACTGTAAGCCGTGGCTGCTGCCACGACGCCTGCACCAAGCAGGATAAGATATCGGTTCATGGGGTGTCCTGACCTTGTAACGTAAAAATCGTGAGTGACATGCGGCCCGCCACGTCATGACTGATGCGTGGCGATCATCCGCAGGGCGATTTCACTTCAAAGGTTAGGGGGTCTGTCCAAACCGTCAGGCACGGCCTGCGCCGAGATTTGCCGGATCTGCCAGGCAGGAACTGCCCTGATTTCCAAAGCCGTAGTCACGCTAAACGGCGCTGCGAGAACAACACAGTGGCACACGGACAAACCGCATCCACCGCTTGCCATTCCCTCTGCATGCACGGACGGGGCGCCACTTGCATCCGCTTCAGGCCCTGCCGATTGGTGATGACCGGAAGACTGCGGTGCGTAGCCTGCAAAGGATGCACCTGCACATGGCGAAGGCACCGCATGGGCGGCTGCCCCCGCAACGACGCTGAAGGTCATGAGCACTATCAACAGCGCCAATGTGATATGGCGAACGACTTGCACGCGGCGAAGCTAGAACACGGTCTGCGACTTTACAACGCCAACCCGGACCTGAGACGATTTGGCTCAAGAGACCGGTCGCGGGGTGCCTGATCGCTCAGAACAGCATCCCGCCGTCGGCATCATCACCCGTTGCTTCATGCAGCGCCGCCAGATCGACGACACGAAAGGTGCGGCGGTCATTAAAGTCGATCACCCCATCCTTCTTGAGCGAGCTGAATTGCCGGGACACGGTTTCCAGCGTCAGGCCAAGATAGTTGGCAATCTGATCGCGGGTCATCGGCAGGTTGATCTGATCCTGCGCATTGGAAGCATCGCTTCGGGACCGGCGCACCAGCATCTCGATGAATGTCGCGATTTTCTCGCGGGCGGTCTTGCGCCCGAGAAGCAGCATCCAGTCGCGGGCCGCGTCCAGCTCATCAAGCGCCAGCTCCATCAGCCGCTGCGCCACGCGCGGCGTGGTATCCACCAGTCGCTCGAATGGAACCCGGTCAAAGCAGCACAATGTCACATCCGATGTGGCCGTGACATCAAACTCGATCTCCGAACGTCCGGGGCGGCCCAGAAAATCGGATGGCAGCAACAGACCCACCATTTGCGTGCGCCCGTCTTCAAGGGTTTTCGACAGCGACGCCACGCCTTTGACCACCGATGCCACAAAGGTGAGCGGTTCGCCGCGCCACAGGATCGCCTCACCTGCCGAATAGCTTCGATAGGTCTTCATGCTTTCCAGAAGCGTGAGTTCGTCAAAGTTGCAACGCGCGCACACCGCTCGATGCCGGATCGGGCATTCGCTGCATTTCACTGGCGCGGATAAAGGTAGGGTCATGTGTTGATCTAAATCAAAGCCGTTTGCTGTTTTATCGACCATATCCAGTCTTATGGAAAATATCGAGCGCCTTCGGCAGCACGGACTTTTTGACGCAAAAGTGCCGCGCTACACCAGCTACCCTCCCGCCAATCACTTTCAAAATGGCGCGGGGCAACGACATCAAATCGAGTGGCTAACGGCTGTCCCACAAGGCGCAGACGTCTCTGTCTACGTGCATATCCCGTTCTGTAAACGCCTGTGCTGGTTCTGTGCCTGCCGCACGCAAGGCACAAAGACGCTGCGCCCGGTCAACGATTACGTGGATGTGCTGCGCAAGGAAATCGCCGATGTCCGCGCCCATATGGCGCCGGGGATTCGCATGGCCCGGCTGCATCTGGGCGGCGGCACTCCGACGATTCTCACCCCCGATGTGATGGGTCTGCTGCTGGACACGCTCTTTGAGGCTTTCCCAAAAGGCGAAGATTTCGAGTTCAGCGTCGAGATCGACCCGACCGAAGCCTCTGACGAGTTGCTGACCCTGCTGGTCGATCGCGGCATGAACCGCGGCAGCATCGGCGTTCAGGATTTCGCGCCCAATGTGCAACAGGCCATCGGCCGTTTGCAGACGCTTGAACAGACCGAGCATGTCATCCAGTACCTGCGTGACCGGGGCGTACCCAGTCTGAACCTCGATCTGCTTTACGGTTTGCCGCAGCAGACCATGGACAGCTTTCAGGCCACGCTGGGCAAAGTCGTCGCCATGCGCCCTGATCGCCTTGCCATCTACGGCTATGCGCATGTGCCGTGGATGTCCAAACGACAGGTCATGATCAAATCGGACGAGTTGCCCGGCGGCGTGATGCGCTATGATCTGGCGACGATGGCGCGCGCGGCCTTTACCGAAGCGGGCTATACCGCGGTTGGCATCGATCACTTTGCACTGCCAACCGACAGTCTTGCCAAGGCGGATGCGGCGGGCCAGCTGCGACGCAACTTCCAGGGCTACACCGACGATCAAAGCGACACGCTGATCGGCTTCGGTGCCTCGGCAATCTCGCGGTTCGGACAGGGCTATGTGCAAAACGCCGCCGCCACATCGGCCTATGTTGAACGCGTTCAACAATCCGTACCTGCCGGGCATCGCGGATATGAGATGCATGATATGGATCACCTGATCGCCCAAATCGTCGAAGATCTGCTGTGTCGTTTTTCTTTCAACACAGCCGCGCTCAATGACGCCTTTCCCATGCATGTCGATACGATCAAGCAGATCAGCGTCTCGCTGATGAAAGCCTTTCCCGATGTATTCTTCATTGACGAGGGCGGGTTGAGCATCCGCGAATTTGCAAGACCGCTTGTTCGCATCATCGCCAGCCATGTGGACTGTTTCGCCAGCCCGGCTTCCTCGCATTCCGCCGCCATCTGACCGCAGGCACCCATGTTTGCGCTTTGAACCGCACCCATCCGGCGCCATAGTCCTCGTGACAGATCACAATCGGACAGGGGCAAAGATATGCGGTTGAAGGATAAGACGGCCATCGTCACCGGGGGCGCCTCGGGATTTGGCGAGGGCATCGCGCGCAGGTTTGCAGCCGAGGGCGCAAAGGTCATGATCGCCGATCTGAACGCGGACGGGGCAGTATCGCTGGCGCGCGAGATTGGTGGCTCTGCCCGCGCGCTGAAAACGGACGTGTCCCGCAAGCCTGATGTCGAGGCGCTGATCGCTGAAACAATCAGCGCATTTGGCGGCATCGACATCCTGATCAACAATGCCGGAACCACCCACACGCGCGCGCATCTTGAAGACGTGCCCGAGGACGAGTTTGACCGCGTTTTCGCCGTCAACTGCAAATCAGTCTATTACACCTCGCAGGCCGTCATCCCGCACATGAAGGCGCGTGGCACGGGCGCGGTGCTCAATGTCTCCTCGACAGCCGGGATAAGCCCGCGCGCGATGCTCAACTGGTACAACGCCTCAAAAGGCTGGATGAACACGGCAACCAAGACCATGGCGGTCGAGCTTGCCCCTTTCGGCATTCGCGTCAATGCGATCAACCCGGTGGCGGGGGAAACTCCGCTGCTTGGAAAGTTCCTGGGGGAAGACACGCCGGACATGCGCGCAAAGTTCCTGGCCACGATCCCGCTGGGCCGCTTCAGTACGCCAGATGATATGGCCAATGCGGCGCTTTACCTGTGTTCGGATGAAGCCAGCATGGTCACCGGTGTCTGCATGGAAGTGGACGGCGGCCGCTGTATCTGAAATGCGGCAGTTCTTTAGCTGACGGGCCTCAGAACAGCAGCTCGTCCACTCTCGCCTCTTGCGCGGCTTCCTGTTCCTGCAAAAGCGCCAGCGCCAGATCCGCCGCCGACGGCTCGATAGGCGGCAAAAGATATTCATCCGCGACCACTTCCCGGTGCAGCCACTCCAGATAGGCGCCCAGCAGGTTACCGTTCACGTCAAACACTGCCGGGTCATGTTCGGCGTATTCATCGAAAATCTCGGTAACCTCTTCCTGCTCTTCGCCGAAAAGGTTCTCTTCAATGCCCCAGCTTGCATATCCCACATAGCTGGTGATCGTCACATCCTGTGAATACGCCTGTGCAGCCAATTCGCTGAAATGCGCCGCATGGATGTGGTCGCTGTGTTCCAGCGCGGCATATTCGCTGGTCGCATCATGGATATGCAGACGGTCCGGCTGATGCTGCTCCATCAATGCCGTGAGCGTTTCGGCCAGCATGTCGTCCGAATAACTGGTGTCGCCGTCCACCGTCGTCATGGTGTCCAGCGTTCCGGTCCAGAGCCCTTCGAGACTTTCAGACCCATAAGTAGGCGAGCCTTCCCCGACAATGCCGTCCGGCAAACGCAGAAAATACAGCCTGACGTCCGGCGCGCTGGCCAGATAGGACGTGTCGATGGCCACATCGCCGCCCGAGGTGGCGATCGTCAGGTCCTCATCCACCCAATCGTCATGCCCGGCCATCAGCCCATAGGCATCCTTGATGCCCTGCTCACGATCCGCCCAATAGGCCGCATCGCGCCCGGCATCGCCCGCCGTCAGAAAAACCGTCGTCATCGGCTCGCCCGCGTCGATGGCATTGGCAATCGTCGGGTTCATGAACAGCAGATCATCATCCTGATGCGCCACAATGGCCATGTTCACATGGGTGCCGTCAGGCTCAAGCAGCGGATCACCGGTATCGCCCGGCTCCACGGGATCAGGCGGCGGCGGCGCGGGCGCATCACCAGGCATATCCACCCCGCCGCCCTGCGTGATCTGCAAATCCTCAATGACCCCTGCCAGAGGGCCGTCCCCCGACCAGTTCGAGGCGCCCACCAGCAGGTTGGCGCGATCCACATCTTCGGGCACCACACCCTCGCCCTCGGCCAGCACCGTGCCATCCCGCGCGATCCACATCCGCCCCTGCGGATCGATGCCCGCGCTCCAATCTGCCGTTTCGCCCTCGGTGATCGCATCCTGCGCAACCACCCGAAACACTTCGCCCTGCTGATGCAGCTCCAAAGCAATGTCGGTGGTGTTCTCCACCTGCGTCAGCAGGATATTGTTCGTTGCAGGTCCATCGCCAAAGTCGAAAACCCGCTGCCATGAGCCACTCAGCAGATCATCAAAGCGCACGGTCGCATCGACCCTGAACGCCCCATCAATCTGCGTCGGCCCATCGACCGTGACACCCGGCCCGCCTGGATCGGGTGGATCAACGGGGTCCACCGGGGCGGCAGGATCATCAGGGCCCACCGGATCAACGGGTCCCGGAGGCAGATCATCCGGGATACCAACACCGGCCCCTTGCGTAAACTGCAGGTTAGAGACCGCCCCCATCAACGGGCCATCCCCCTGCCAGTTGGAGGCGCCCACCAGCAGGTTGGCGCGCTCCACGTCTTCGGGCAGCGCACCCTCGCCCTCGGCCAGCACCGTTCCATCCCGCGCGATCCACATCCGCCCCTGCGGATCTATGCCCGCGCTCCAGTCGGCGGTCTGCCCTTCGGTGATCGCATCCTGCGCAACCACCCGAAACACCTCGCCCTGCTGATGCAGCTCCAAAGCAATGTCGGTTGTGTTCTCCACCTGCGTCAGAAGGATATTGTTCGTTGCGGGTCCATCGCCAAAGTCGAAAACCCGCTGCCAGCTTCCACTGAGCAAATCATCAAAACGCACGGTCGCATCGACCCTGAACGCCCCATCCAGCTGCGTCGGCCCATCCGTGACAAGGCTCTCACCATCCGGATCGACAGGATCAACGGGATCAACAGGATCGACAGATGGCACAACGTCAGACTGCGTGACGGCAAGATCCAGAACGACACCGTCAAGCGCTGTGGCCCCGGCCCCGCCGCCAACCTCGATGTCCTGCAAAACCGTTGCGCCAAGGGGCTGAGCCTGCACTGTCCCCGCGGGGACGCTGTCCTGCTCAAGCCACATGCGCCCTGTGTCATCCACCCCGAATGACCAATATTCAAAGGCATCTTCAGTGATCGCACCCGGCGCAGTCACCTCATAGCTCTGGCCATCGCGGATCATGGTCAGCTGCATATCGCGGGTTCCAGCGATCTGCTGCAGGGAAATCTCATGCGTGCCGCTGCTGTCACTTGCAACAAACACAGCCTGTGGGCCCGGCCCGCTCAGATCATCAAAGCGCACGGCGACATCCACCTGAAACGCACCGCTCAAAGGCTCAGGATCATTGAGCAGATCGCTGTCATCACCGCCCGCCTCCTGCACGTCAATCCCCAGGATCGCCCCATCAAGATCATCGTTCTCGGCCCAGTTGGACTGCCCCAGCAGCATGTTCGCGCGCGGCACATCTGCAGGCACTGCGCCCTCGCCCTCGGCCAGCCTGACACCGTCCTTTTCGATCCACATGGTGCCGGCGGCGTCGATCCCGACGCTCCAATCCGCGGTTTCGCCCGCAACCAAAGCGTCCTCGGCGCTGATGAAATGATGCACCCCATCCTGGTAAAGCGAGAACATGACCGTCGAGGTATTCTCATATTGGGTCAGCAGGATGTTGTTGTCGCCCGCGCCGGTGCCATAATCGAAAAACCGCTGCCAGGACAATTCGGTGACCGTGTCGATGCGCGCCACAAGGTCAAGCTGAAACGGGCCGGAAATCGTCTCCAGCCCCTCCGTATCAACCTGTGGATTCAGTACCGGCATGCCATGCCACCAAAAACGATATGCGCCGGGTCCGGCGCGGAAAAACATTCAAAGCTGCTCAAAACAAAAAAACGGCGGGATAATACCCCAAATCCCCAAACCGACCATTCGGCTCAAGCCTTCGCACAAAGACACTTGCAGCAATGCAAGCCACAGTGACCGCAACGCCCAACCATAGCAAGAAGAACAATTTGTTTCCGAAAACGCGACAATTGACCAAACTGGCCAGTGCCTTGCGATACACCAAAATCGGTCATATAAATTTACCAGATAAACCTCAAAGGGGCGCCCGTTTCGGGACGCCAGCCAGAGCCACTCGTGCCAATCACCAAAGTAGAACCCGAAAAACTGTCAACAGCCGTTGTCCGGCAAGTCGAGGACCTGATCCTGCGCGGCATATTGCGCCCCGGCGAACGGCTTCCCTCTGAACGCGAACTGTCCGACCGGCTTGGCGTGTCCCGCCCCTCGCTCAGGGAAGCCATCGCCGAACTGCAGCAGGAAGGGTTTTTGACCAGCAAAGCAGGCTCGGGCATCTTTGTCGCCGACGTGCTGGGCAGCGCCTTTTCGCCTGCGCTGACCCGCCTCTTTGCGCGCAACGAGGAGGCGGTATTCGATTACCTCTCGTTTCGCCGC
>JBCCUH010000071.1:0-9014 GCA_039197405.1 Pseudomonadota bacterium | reverse complement strand
GGGCGACGATCCGGCCAGAGGTCTTTTTGACGGGATCATGAGCATTCACGGGCTGATGCGCAAAATCGAGCGCGCGGGCATGGATCCCAAGACCAACAAGGGCGGCAAGCCGATTGCTTGTGTCATGCCGGGCACAGGCGTTGGCATCGGTCTGGAAATTCCGCTGTGCTGTCACCGCATTTTTGCAGCCGACAATCCCAAGGCCAAGATCGGCCTGCCGGAGATTATGGTTGGCATCTTCCCCGGCGCGGGCGGCACGACACGTCTTGTGCGCAAGCTGGGCGCGATGGGCGCGTCCCCCTTCCTGCTGGAAGGCAAGCTGGTCAATCCGGCGAAAGCCAAATCTGCTGGCCTCATTGACGAAGTTTCCGCCGATCCGATGGCAGACGCGCGCGAGTGGGTGTTGAACGCCAAAGACGCTGATATCGTCAAGCCTTGGGATGCGAAGGGCTACAAAATGCCCGGCGGCGCGCCTTATCATCCTGCTGGCTTCATGACGTTCGTGGGTGCCTCCGCAATGGTCAACGGCAACACCAAAGGGGCCTTCCCGGCGGCCAAGGCGCTGCTGAGTGCGGTCTATGAAGGCGCGCTGGTGCCCTTTGATACGGCGCTGAAAATCGAGGCGCGCTGGTTCACCAACATTCTGATGAACCCGTCGTCCTCTGCGATGATCCGTTCGCTTTTCCTGAACAAGGAAGCGCTGGAAAAAGGCGCGGTGCGCCCCGTAGGCATCGAAGATCAGCGTGTCAAAAAGATTGGCGTGTTGGGTGCTGGCATGATGGGCGCGGGTATTGCATTGGTGTCGGCGCAGGCTGGTATGGAGGTCGTGTTGATCGACCAGACGCAGGAAGCTGCCGACAAGGGTAAGGCGTATTCCGAGGCCTATATGGACAAGGGCATCGCCCGCAAAAAAGCCACGCCTGAGAAGAAAGAGGCAATGCTGGCGCAGATCACGGCAACAACTGATCTGGACGCGCTGAAAGGCTGCGATCTGATCATCGAGGCGGTGTTCGAGGATCCGGGCGTCAAAGCCGAGATGACCAAAAAGGTCGAAGCGGTGATCCCCGAGGATTGCATCTTTGCCTCCAACACCTCGACTCTACCGATCACCGATCTGGCCAAAGCGTCCAGCCGGCCAGAGCAGTTCATCGGCATTCACTTCTTCTCACCCGTCGAGAAGATGCTGCTGGTGGAGATCATCAAGGGGGCCGAAACCGGTGACCGCGCTGTCGCCAAGGCGCTCGACTATGTGCGCCAGATCCGCAAGACGCCTATCGTGGTAAACGACGCGCGCTTTTTCTACGCGAACCGCTGCATCATCCCATACGTCAACGAAGGCGTGCGCATGGTTGGCGAAGGCGTGGAGCCTGCGCTGGTCGAGAACGCGGCGCGCATGCTGGGCTTCCCCGTGGGTCCGCTGCAGCTCAATGACGAAACGTCGATTGATCTTGGCGTGAAGATCGCCAAAGCCACGAAAGCGGCGCTCGGCAACGCCTATGACGCGGGTGCTGCCGATGATGTGCTTTTCTATCTCTTTGAAGAGGGCCGTCTGGGTCGCAAGACCAAGTCGGGTTATTATGAGTACGACGAAAAGGGCAAGCGCGTCGGTATCTGGCAAGGTCTGCGCGACAAGTTCCCGGTGGCAGACAAGCAGCCCAGCCTGATTGACGTGCAGCACCGTTTGATGTTCGTGCAGTGCCTTGAAGCGGTGCGCGCGCTGGAAGAGGGCGTGCTGATGGACATCCGCGAAGGCGATGTGGGCGCGATCCTTGGCTGGGGCTTTGCGCCTTGGTCCGGCGGCCCCCTCAGCTGGTTCGACATGCTGGGCGCGTCCTACGCAGCTGCGCGCTGTGATGAGCTTGAAGCAACTTACGGCGCGCGCTTCAAATGCCCCGAATTGCTGCGCGAGATGGCCGAGAAGAACCAGTCGTTCTATGGCCGCTTCGGGACCGAGGACGCAGCTGCGGCTTAAACGATACAAACTTCAAGCTAATAAAAGGGGCATCTTTCCGGTGCCCTTTTTTGTGACCTACGTGCTGCAACACACAGGCACCCCTCTCAATCACAGAGCTTTGTCCGGCGAGCATTGGACAAACCGTGCGTTGCAGCTTACCTGCCTTTCAATCAATTGAACTGGAAAGCAGCCCGCATGACCTACAAAGGTGAGAAATTCGTCGACCGGTATGAGGCAGAGCAAGAGCGCCTGCGCGCATTTGAGGCGCGTGGCGGGCTTGACGGTGCGACCTATGCCCTCTCACCCGGCATGGCGGAATTTTCCACCGCAGCGCTGGAAGCGGCTCAACTGGAATTTGCGGCAGGTCTGAAAAAGCTGAACACCCACGGCGGCAACGACACAGATTTTCATAATGACAATGGCTATTTCGACCAAACGGATGCGGATGTGCTTTACATGCTCATCCGCTCGTACAAACCCAAGCACGTTCTGGAAATCGGCTGCGGTCAAAGCACGCGGGTGACGCGGCAGGCGATCATCGACGGCGGGCTCGACACCAAACTCAGCGCGATTGACCCCTATCCGCGCAAGAACATCACCCATCTGGTGGATGAATTCACACCTGATGTGCTGGAGGCGGCGGATATGTCCGTCTTCGATCAACTGGACGCGGGCGATATCCTTTTCATCGATTCCAGCCATCAGGTGCGCATGGCCAATGATGTCGCGCATCTCTTTTGCAAGATTATCCCGGCCCTGAAGCCCGGCGTGCTGATCCATGTCCATGATGTGTTTCTGCCGTATGAATATCCCAAACGGTTCTTCTACGATTGCCCGGGTTGGGGAGAGCAATATGTGCTGCACGCTTTGCTTCAGGGCGGCGGTTACGACATCCTTTGGCCCGGCTATTACCTTCAGCAAATGCGCCCGGACGCAGTAAAAGCCCTGCCATTTCTCAAAGCCTCCCGCGCGCAGAGTTTCTGGATCGCCAGGAAATAGCCCCCTCTGACGCGAAGCGCCTTTTCAGGAAAGCACGCTGCAGCAATTGACGAGGCCGCGCGTTTGACTAACCATGCAGGCAGGGACTTTGCTGCCATTCATCGGGAAGAGCCAACCATCGCACCGCTTTTGAAAGTAGACGATCTCAGCATCGGGTTCGGCGCATCCGATCCTGTTGTCCGGGGCGTGTCGTTTCAGGTGCATCCCGGCGAGACGCTGGCGGTTGTCGGAGAAAGCGGGTCCGGCAAGACCATCAGCTGCAAATCCATCCTTGGGATACTGCCCGGCAGTGCGGTGATCCACTCTGGCACAATGAACTGGACCGGACGCATGGGGCCGGTGGACCTGTTGCATATGCCGCCGCGCAAGCTGCGACGGGTGCGCGGGGATGCGATCTCGATGATCTTTCAAGAGCCGATGCGGGCGCTCTCGCCGTTGCACCGGATCGGCAATCAGGTGCAGGAAGTGCTGGAGCTTCATCGCAAAGGCACCCATCGCTCGTTCAAAAAAACGGTGCTGGAAACCTTTGAACGCGTGGGCTTCAAGGACCCGCTGCGCGCCTATCGGTCCTATCCGTTCGAAATGTCGGGCGGGATGCGGCAACGGGCGATGATCGCCATGGCGGTCGTGACCCGGCCAGAGTTGTTGATCGCGGATGAGCCGACCACGGCGCTGGACGTTACCACTCAGGCAATGGTGCTTGGGCTGCTCAAGGACATCCAGCGCGAGACCGGTATGGCGGTTGTGCTGGTCACCCATGACCTTGGTGTCGTGGTGAATATGGCTGACTGTGTCTGCGTTATGAACAAGGGTCGGGTAATGGAGGCGGGCAGCGCTGCCGATGTGCTGGGCGACAGCCAGCATGGCTATACCCGAAAGCTGTTCAACGCTGCGCTGGCCATACCGGACGTGTCGAAGCCCAGCCCGCCTCTGCCCAAGGGCGATGTCATCCTGCAGATGCAGGGCGTCTCCAAAACCTATATCCCACGCGCGAAATCCATGTTCTCGCCGGTGCGACCAATCAAGGCTGTGCGCGGTGTTGAGTTTTCCGTCACACGCGGCAAGACCCTCGCAATCGTTGGCGAAAGCGGGTCCGGCAAGACCACATGCGCGCGTATCGCGCTGGGGGCCGAACTGGCAGATGCGGACGGTCAGGTCCTGTTCAAACCGGCGCAGGACGCGCCTGCAGTCGAGCTTGGCAGCCTGTCGCAAAAGCAGCGCACGGATTTTCAGCGTCAGGCCCAGATGGTGTTTCAGGACCCCTACTCAACCCTGAACCCGCGCATGCGCGTGCGCGAAGCCCTGTGCGAGCCGATGGAGATACATGGGATCGGATCGCGTTCCGAGCGGGTGGATCGCGCTGCCGAATTGCTCAGTTGGGTTGGCATGGGAACAGCTGCGCTGACGCGTTTTCCCCATGCGTTCTCGGGCGGGCAGCGCCAACGGCTGTCCATCGCGCGGGCGCTGATGCTCGACCCCAGTTTGCTGGTGTGCGACGAGCCGACTTCCGCCCTGGATGTGTCGGTACAGGAACAGGTGCTTGCGCTGTTGGAGGACATTCGCGACCGGCTGGGCCTGTCGTATCTTTTTATCAGCCATGATCTGGCCGTCGTTGCCCGAATTGCCGATGAGGTTGTGGTCATGCGCCAAGGCTTGGTGGTCGAACAAGGCCCACCGGGGACGATCTTTTACAATCCGCAGCATCCATACACGCGCGCCTTGATTGCCGCACAGCCAGAGCCGGATTTCAGCCGGCCGATTGATCTGGATGCGGTGGCGCGCGGCGCGGGCAAATCCGATCTCTGGCCCGAGCAGTTTCGGTCAATGAACCAAAGCCTGCCCGCGCTTCGGGAGATCGAGCCGGGTCACAGGGTGCGTTGCCATGCTTAGGCGCTTATTTGTCTCCGCTGTCCTATGGATGACGTTCGTGCCTTTTGCGCAGGCGGAAGGCATGTCTTTGGGGTCGCGTGACGAATTGCCGGTTCCCGAGACGTTTGTCGAGGTTCCCAGACTTGAGCCGCAAGTGCTCGCCGGAACGCTGCCGCCCGTCGCGGACCGTCTGCCCGCCGTGCCTTTGGTTGTCGATCTTGAGGCCCAGGGCCGCAGCTTTGGCAGCTATGGGGGTCAGCTGCGCACCATGGTGACGCGCACCAAGGATGTCCGCCAGATGGTCGTCATGGGATACGCGCGACTGGTGGGATATGACGCCAATTACGATCTTGTGCCGGACATACTGCGCAGATTTGAGGTGTTCGAAGGACGCCGGTTTACTCTCAACCTGCGCGAAGGGCACAAATGGTCAGACGGGCATCCATTCACATCCGCCGATTTCGAATACTGGTGGCGAGATGTGGTCGGCAATCGGGACCTCACGCCTTCGGGCCTGCCGGAGTTCATGCTGGTGGAGGACCGTCCACCGGTTGCCCGCTTTCCTGATCCGCTGACTGTGATCTACGAATGGCACGCCCCCAATCCAGAATTCCTGCAGACCCTTGCGCAGGCGCGCCCACCCTTCATTTACCGGCCCGCCCATTACCTTAAGCACTATCATGCATCCCATACGGACGTGGACGGTCTGGCCGAGATGATCGCGGCAAAACGCGTCAAGGGCTGGGCGGCGTTGCACAACAAGTACGACAATATGTACAAGTTCAACAATCACGCGCTGCCCACGCTGCAGCCGTGGACAAGCGCCGCGCCGGGCAGCAAGACCCGGTTTCTGTTTCACCGCAATCCCTTCTACCACCGGGTTGATCTGAAAGGCAGGCAGCTGCCCTATATCGACGTGGTCGAGATGACCGTCGTGGGTGCCGGGTTGATCGCGGCGAAAGCCAACGCAGGCGAGGCCGATTTGCAGGCACGCGGGCTGAGTTTTCAGGATGTCTCGGTCCTCAAGAAGGGCGAGACGGAAAGCGGCAAATACAAGACCCGTCTCTGGGTCAATGGCTTTGCCTCGCAGATCGCCATCCTGCCCAATCTCAATGTCAACGATCCCGTCTGGCGCGAGGTGCTGCGCGATGTTCGCGTGCGCCGCGCACTGTCCCTCGGCATCGACAGGCGCATCATCAACCGGGCGCTCTATTTTGGCATGGGCAGCGAGGGCGGCATGACCGTGCTGGAGCAAAGCCCGTTTTTCAAGCCCGGCAACCGCAGCGCCTGGGCAAGCTATGACCCGCAGGAGGCCAACCGCCTTTTGGATGAAGCGGGGCTGACCAAGCGCGACAGCAGCGGTATCCGCCTGCTTCCCGACGGGCGCCCAGCATGGCTGATCATCGAGACCAGCGGTGAACGTCAGGAGGTTGAAAACGCGCTTGAGATCATCACCGACACCTGGCGCGAGATTGGCATTCGCCTGGTCATGCGACCCCTTAGCCGCGAAATCCTGCGCAACCGCGTCTATTCCGGCATCTCTATGGCTGCGGCCTGGTATGGCTGGGACAACGGCATTCCCAAATCCTACACGGACCCCACTTTCGCCGCCCCGCAGCGGCAGGAGTTTTTCGCCTGGCCCAAATGGGGGCAATACTACCAGACCCACGGCGCGGCCGGCGAAAAGCCCGATTTGGACGCCGCTATCCGGCTGATGGAGCTGTCCAAAGCATGGCGCGCCACACAAGATGAAGCCGAGCGCAGCCGCCTTTGGCAGGAGATTGTCGATATCCACGCCCAGCAAGTCTTCGCTATTGGCGTTGTTGCCGACACGCCGCAGCCGGTTGTCGTCTCCAACCGTCTGCGAAACGTACCTGAAAAAGCCATCTGGGCCTGGGATCCCGGCGCCTATTTCGGCTTGATGCGCCCGGATGAATTCTATTTCTCCGATGCGGATGCCCCATCATGATCCTGCTGCGATTTGCGCTCTACAAGCTGATGACGATGTGCGCGACACTACTGGTGATTTCCGCGCTGGTGTTCGTGATCATCAACTTGCCACCGGGTGACTATCTGTCAAACCAGATCGATGAGCTGCGCGCGTCGGGGCAGGAAGCCTCTGTCGCCAAAGCCGAGTTTCTGCGGGTGGAATATGCGCTCGATCAGCCGCTTTGGCGTCAGTATCTGATCTGGGTTGGCTTCATACCCGGCCCGCAAGGCTATTCCGGCCTGATACAGGGCAACTTCGGCTGGTCCTTCGAGTTTGACCGCCCTGTGTCGGAACTGGTAGGCGAGGCGCTCTGGCTGACGGTTCTGGTCAATCTGGCTGCCGTGCTTTTTGTCTATGCGGTTGCCTTGCCCTTGGGTGTGCTGGCGGCGGCGCGATCCCGGACATGGGTGGATTATTCGTCGGCCTTTATCGGATATCTTGGCCTTGCCACGCCAAACTTCTTGCTCGCTCTGATCCTCTTTTACTACGGCCACAAATACCTCGATCTGCCGATTGGCGGGCTCATGTCCCCGGAATTCGAAGGCCAACCCATGAGCCCGGAAAAGGTCAAATCAATCCTCATTCACCTGATCATCCCCACTTTCGTCATCGGCACCTCAGGCGCAGCCTCGATGATGCAGCGACTGCGCGCCAATGTGCTGGATGAGCTGAGCAAACCCTATGTTGAAACTGCGCGGGCCAAGGGCATGCGGCCTCGCGCGATGCTGGTCAAATACCCGCTGCGTGTGGCATTCAACCCATTCGTCGCAGACATCGGTACGCTACTGCCCTCGCTGATTTCCGGTTCAGTTCTGGTTTCTGTGGTGCTGGGCCTGCAGACCATCGGGCCGGTTCTGCTGACAGCGCTCAAATCGCAAGACCAGTTTCTTGCCGGTTTCGTGCTGATGTTCGTCGCGCTTCTGACGCTGATCGGCACGCTGATTTCAGATGTGCTTCTGGCGCTGCTTGATCCGCGCATCCGGTTCGGAGCGCGCAGATCATGAGCAAGTTTCCCCAAAAGCACTTCGTCGATGACGCGCCCTATTCGGACGAGGCGATAGACGCCGAGGCGCATGCAGATGTGGATGTGCCCAACTGGCGGCTGGTTCTGCGGCGGTTCATGCAGCACCGGCTGGGCGTTGTCTCCGCGCTCTTCATCTTTCTGTCCTATCTGATGCTGCCCTTTGTCGGCTTTATCGCGCCCTATAAGGCCAACGAGCGCAACGTCGAACACATTTACGCGCCGCCGCAGGGCATTCACCTCTTTCACGACGGCAAGTTCATCGGCCCCTATGTGCGTCTGATCACCGGCGAGCCGGACCTGGAAAACTTCCGCTGGACCTATGTTACCGACTACGACACTCCCGCAAAGCTCAGGTTTTTCTGCGAGGGCAGCACGCATTACGTCTTCGGCTTCATCCCATCGGACACGCATCTTGTCTGCATACCCGAAGGCGCGACGCTGTTTCTCTTCGGCGCTGACAGGCTCGGGCGCGATGTCTTCAGCCGCGTCCTTTATGGCGCGCAGCTTTCACTAACAGTCGGGCTCATCGGCATCACCGTCAGCTTTCTCATCGGCATCACGCTGGGCAGTATCGCAGGCTATTTCGGCGGCCCGCTCGATTGGGGCATTCAGCGGCTGATCGAAATATTGAGATCCCTGCCGGAGCTACCTCTCTGGCTGGCACTCAGCGCCGCAGTACCCTCACATTGGAGCCCGGTGGCGGTGTTTTTCATCATCTCGATCATTCTGGGCATATTGGACTGGCCGGGTCTTGCCCGCGCGGTGCGCAGCAAATTTCTCAGTTTGCGCACCGAAGAATATGTCAGGGCGGCAGAGATGATGGGGGCCAAACCCGGCCGGGTGATCCGCAGGCACCTGCTGCCGAATTTTCTCAGCCATCTCATAGCCAGCGCTACCCTGTCGATCCCGGCGATGATCCTGGGGGAAACCGCCCTGTCGTTTCTGGGGCTGGGGCTGCGCGCACCGGCGGTCAGCTGGGGCGTGATGCTCAATGACGCGCAGAACCTCGCGTCCATCGAAGTCTACCCCTGGACCGCGATCCCGATGCTTCCGATCATCCTGGTCGTACTGGCGTTCAATTTCATGGGCGACGGGCTGCGCGATGCGCTGGACCCGGATTCCCACTGAGCCCAGAACGCCGAGGACGAACACCCCCCAAACCGATCTTCATCTTGCCC
>JBCCUH010000070.1:0-9060 GCA_039197405.1 Pseudomonadota bacterium | reverse complement strand
GGTGTCGCAATCTGCGGTGTGCATCGTTGCCAGCAAAGCCGGCACGCCCAGAACCAGCAGGATATTGGCGGTGTTTGACCCTACCACATTACCCATGGCGATATCCGGCTTGTTCTCCAGAACCGAATTGATGGCGATCAGCAGCTCTGGCGCAGAAGTCCCAAAGGCCACAATCGTCAGGCTGACGATCAGCGCCGGAACGCCCATGCGCAGGCTCAGGTTGACAGCGCCCTTCACCAACGCATCCCCGGCCAAAAGCAAAATGACCAAACCCAGACCGCACAACAGCCATGCCATAGGTCAGTTCTTCCCTTCAGTGCAGGGGCACGCGCCGCGACCGATCCGGTAGCGCCCACAATGTTTGCATTTGTGCGACGCCAGCCGCTTCTTGCCTGGATAGGTCAGTTTTCCGAACATGGCCAGCACACCCATGCCGACCAGAAAAAGTGTGACTATTTTGAAAATCACGTCAGAGGCCGTAGCGCGCGAATTCAGCGCGCTCCTCGACCGAAGCCAGTGCATCGCCGAATATCTGCGCCCCGAGGCGCCGGAGCAGCGGCCGGCGCAGGCCATATCGGCGGAATTTCACCTTTTCTCCAAAGCGTGATTTCATCACCGGTTCGAGGTGGCCAATGCCATCTATCAGGCCGATATCCTGGGCGGCGCGACCAACCCAGATCTCGCCGGTGAAGATATCTTTGCTTTTGTCCAGCTTGTCGCCGCGCCGGGTTTTGACGTGGTTGATGAAATTAACGTGGATCTTTTCCAGCAGTGTCGTCAGGCGCTCGACGTCTTCTTCCTTCTGCGGCTGAAACGGGTCCAGCATCGACTTGGACCTGCCAGCAGTGTGCACGCGCCTCTCAATGCCTTGGCGCGCCAGAAAAACATGCGCGCCAAACCCCGCCGAGATAACCCCGATAGAACCGACAATAGAATTGTCGTCCGTGTAAATCTCATCAGCCGCAGCCGCCAGCCAATAGCCGCCCGATGCGGCCACATCTTCCACGAAAGCGATGACGGGTATGGATTTTTCCTCGGACAATCGCCTGATGCGCGCGCCGATCAGGGCGCTTTGCACCGGGCTTCCACCGGGCGAGTTGATCAGCAGCGCCACCGCATCGGGCTTGCCCTTCGAAAACGCGCGCTCAATGACCGGTCCCAGACCCGCATCACTCAGGCTTCCTCGTCCAGCCGTGCCGATCGCACCCGACAGGCGAAGCACCGCAACCGTCGGATGGGTCTTCAGAAAAGGTAGCCAGTGTATCATGAGGTGCGATGTAGAATGGCCACGAGCGCGAAACAAGGCCGGGACGCCACAATTGTTTGCCCTGTTGCCCGGTGCATCACTTTCTGATCCGCCAGCCTGTTTTGAAGATCCAGCCAACCGCCACCAGACAGATCATCATGAAGCCGCCGATGGCAAGGAGACTGGTGAAAACCGGCACGTCCGCCAGCCCGAAGAACGCCCAGCGAAAGCCGGAAATCAGATAGACTACCGGGTTGAAGAGTGTGATCGTTTGCCACACAGGTGGCAACATCGAGATCGAATAGAAAGACCCGCCCAGAAAGACCAAGGGCGTGACCACCAGAAGTGGGATCAATTGCAGCTGCTCGAAGTTTTGCGCCCAGATACCGATGATGAACCCGAATAACGCGAAACTGATACAGGTCAGCAGCAGGAAGGCGATCATCGCCAGCGGATGCGCAATCGTCAGATCGACAAAGAAGGACGCGGTGACCAGAATGATCACCCCGATGAACAGCGCCTTGGTCGCCGCCGCGCCCACATAGCCGATGACAATCTCCAGAAAATTCACCGGCGCCGACAGCAGCTCATAGATGGTGCCTATGAACTTGGGAAAATATATACCGAAAGAGGCGTTGGAAATCGCCTGGGTCATCACCGTCAGCATGATCAGCCCTGGCACGATGAACGCGCCATAGCTGACGCCCTCGACTTCCGTGATCCGGCTGCCGATCGCAGCGCCAAACACCACGAAATAAAGCGAAGTGGAAATCACCGGCGAGACAAAGCTTTGCAGAAGCGTGCGAAAGAAACGCGCCATTTCGAAGACATAGATGGATTTGATCGCCTGCCAATTCATGCCGCATCCTCCGACGCCGGCTCTGCGACCAGCCCGACAAAGATATCCTCCAGCGAGGATTGCTGCGTCTGCAGATCGCGCAGGACAAGCCCGGCCCTGGCCACATCACCAAGCAGCGAAGTGATGCCGGTGCGCTCGGAGCTGGTGTCATAGGTGTAAACCAGCGACTGCCCGTCCGCGCTCAACTCCAGATCATAGGCCGACAAGCTGCCGGGCACCTCGGCCACAGGCGCGGTCAGATCAATCCGCATCTGTTTCTTGCCCATGCGCGTCATCAGCGCGTCCTTGTCCTCCACCAGCAACAATTCACCCTTGGCAATCACGCCAATGCGGTCAGCGATGGCTTCGGCTTCTTCGATGTAATGGGTGGTCAGGATGATCGTCACGCCGCTTTTCTTCAGATCGGCCACCACATCCCACATGTCTTTGCGTAGCTCGACATCGACACCGGCGGTCGGCTCGTCCAGAAACAGCACGCGCGGTTCATGGCTGAGCGCCTTGGCAATCAGCACGCGCCGCTTCATCCCGCCGGAAAGCTCCATGATGCGGTTGTCCTTCTTATCCCAAAGCGACAACTGGCGCAGGATTTTCTCGACATAGGTGTCATCGCGCGGCTTGCCAAAGAGGCCCCGCGAAAACCTCACTGTATTCAGCACCCGCTCGAACGGCTCCAGCGCAATTTCCTGCGGTACAAGCCCGATCATCCGCCGTGCCGCGCGATAGCCCGAAACGATATCGTTGCCGCCAACGCGCACCGTGCCAGAGCTGGCTTCGGTTATCCCGCAAATGGTCGAGATCAACGTGGTCTTGCCTGCCCCATTGGGTCCAAGCAGCGCGAGGATCTCGCCCTCGTCGATATCTAGCGACACCGATTTCAGCGCCTCGAACCCGTCATCATAGCGTTTGACAAGATCCTTGATTGCAACAACCGCAGGCATGGCCACTCTCCCCACTCAGGCATCTTGCGTATCTCGATTTTCAGAAAGTCGCAAACAGACGCGTTCCGCAATCCGCGCGCAGATACATGTGCGCTATGACACATAACGGACGTACGACCGCCGGCATCTGGTTCATTCTCGCCGGGATGGCGGCCATTTCCATCAATGACATGTTGATCAAGCAGCTTTCCGGGGGATACCCCCTGCATCAGTTGGTGTTCACACGCTCGTTCATTGGCATGCTGCTCACCCTGATCCTGTTGCAGATGGAAGGTGGCTGGGCGCTGCTCAAGACCAAAACGCCTTTTCTGCATGCGCTGCGCGCGGTGATGATCGTGATCTCCAACATGACGTTTTTCGCCGCCATCGCTGTGCTGCCGCTGGCCGAAACCACCGCCCTTTTCTTCGTGGCCCCTCTTTTCATCACCCTGCTATCGGTTCCCTTTCTGGGCGAGAAAGTCGGCCCGATGCGCCTGTCGGCGGTCGTGGTCGGCTTTGTCGGCGTGCTGATCATGCAGCGCCCCTGGGAAAGCCTGGCCGATTCCGAGGCCAACCGCCTGATCCTGCTCCTGCCGGTGCTGTCGGCCCTGACCTATGCGGCAAATCAGGTGATGACGCGCAAGCTGGGCGTGACCAGCAAAGCCTCCGCCCTGGCGATCTACATTCAGGTCACATTCATCTTCGTCTCGCTGACTTTCTATTTCGTGGCAGGCGACGGGCGCTACGCCGAAGGCGCCAGCAATGGCGCGGTGGAGTTTTTGCTGCGCGCCTGGCAATGGCCTGCGCCGGAAGACTGGAAGTTCTTCATCGCGCTTGGTTTCATTTCTGCCACCGTCGGCTACTGCCTCAGCCAAGCCTACCGGCTCAGCGATGCTGCTACCGTCGCCCCCTTTGAATATGTTGGCCTGCCTCTGGCGGTGTTCTGGGGCTTTGTCATCTTCGGTGAATGGCCCGATCTGGCGGTCTTTGCCGGTATCGTGCTGATCATGGGCGCGGGTCTTTTTGTGTTCTTCCGTGAACGTGCCCTGCAACGACGTATCACGCGCCCTACGAATATGAGGCGCTGACGCCACAATACTTCGTAGAATTATTGGGCGCACCCATCCAGTTGCGCTGACACACAGGCGGCCAATGCACTTGTCTGCGCCGCATCAAATCGCAAGCCCAGCTTGGATCGGCGCCACAGGATATCCTCTGCACTGCGGGCATACTCCCGCTTCACCAACCAGCGCACTTCCGCCTCGGTCAGATCCGGGCCGAATGTCTGACCCAAATCAGCGGCGCTTTTGGCATCGCCCAACACATCAGGCGCTTCGCTCCCATAAGCGCGCACCAGACGCAGCGCCCAGCGCTCGGTCAAGAAGGGAAAGTCGCGCATCAGCGTCGCGGTCAGCTCCGGCACCCCATCCACCGGAAAATCGCCTCCGGGCAAGGCAACCCCAGCCGTCCAGGTGCCCGAGACATTCGGGAACTGCGTTGCGATCTTCTCCAGCGCGCTTTCCGCCAGTCGGCGGTAAGTGGTGATCTTGCCGCCAAAGATATTCAGCAAGGGCGCCGCACCATCGTCCAGCGTCAATGTGTAATACCGCGTCGCAGCAGATGCGCTGTCTGCCCCGTCGTCATAAAGCGGGCGCACTCCGGAATAGGTCCAGACGATCTGGTCGCGCGTCACCGGCGCCCTGAAATACCGGGAGGCAAAATCGCACAGGTATTGCTGTTCTTCGGGCGTGCAGACCGGCTTTTCCTCCGCGTCCGGGTGGTCGGCATCAGTGGTGCCGATCAATGTGAAATCCGTCTCATAGGGAATTGCGAAAATGATGCGCCCGTCTTCGCCCTGAAAGAAATAGCATTTGTCGTGCTCATAAAGTCGCGGCACGACGATATGACTGCCGCGCACAAGCCGCACCCCTTCGCGGCTGTTCATCCGTAGCCTGCCGTTCAGCACATCGCCCACCCAGGGACCTGCCGCGTTCACCAGCATCTTTGCGGTGATCTGACGCGTTGCCCCGGTAGTTTGATCCTCCAGCGTCACATCCCAATGGCCCGCGTGGCGCTCTGCCGCCAGCACCTTGGTGCGCACGTTGATCTGTGCGCCGCGCGCCTCCGCGTCGCGCGCATTCAGCACCACCAGCCGGGAATCCTCGACCCAGCAATCGGAATACTCATAGGCTTTGACAAACCTGTCTTGCAGTGGCGCACCCTCAGGTGTGCGGCTCAAATCAACCGTGCTGGTCGCGGGCAGAATTTTGCGCCCGCCTAGGTGGTCGTACAGAAATAGCCCCAGCCGGATCAGCCAGGCCGGGCGACGCCCCTTCATCCAGGGCATCACAAAACCCAGCAGTTTCGACGTGGGCGTATCACTCTCAAAGCGCATGTCCTTGTGATACGGCAGCACAAAGCGCATCGGCCATGAAATATGCGGCATCGCCCGCAGTAGGGTCTCGCGCTCGATCAGCGCCTCGCGCACCAGACGCACCTCGAAATACTCCAGATAACGAAGGCCGCCGTGGAAAAGCTTGGTCGACGCGCTGGAGGTTGCCGAAGCCAGATCATTCATCTCTGCAAGCCCCACACGCAGACCGCGCCCCGCCGCATCACGCGCAATGCCGCAGCCATTGATCCCGCCGCCAATGATGAAAACGTCAAAATCGGTCTGTTGCATGCCGTCACCCACTCTTTTCCGCGCGGAATCGCGGGATTGCGTCCCAGATATCCGATTTCGAACACAAAAGGAAACAAATCTCTTTCGTTTTTTTTCGTTTTGCGTTTCCTTATCCCGCAAAGGAGCCGCCATGTCAGCTAAACTTCGTCAATTGGACATCCTGCACCGCGCCCGAAGCGAAGGTCATGTAAGCGTCGAAACCCTTGCCGACACGCTTGGTGTGACGCTGCAAACCATTCGCCGTGATCTGGCGGATCTGGCCTCTGCCGGGCAGCTGGAGCGGGTGCATGGCGGCGCGGTGGTTCCCTCCGGTACCGTCAATATCGCCTATGAGGAGCGCCGCCGTCTGAACGAGGTGGCGAAAGCCCGGATCGCCGCCCGCGCCGCGCGCCTCATCCCAAATGATATCTGTCTCTTTGTCTCCATCGGCACCACGGCAGAGGCTGTCGCGCGCGCCCTGCACAGCCACAGCGGGCTGATGGTGGTGACCAACAATATCAACGTGGCGCAAATTCTCAGCGGCCATCCCGATGCCAGGATCGTGCTGACCGGCGGCACCCTGCGGCACACCGATGGCGGGCTGACCGGCCCCCTTGCCGATGCCCAGCTTGCCCAGTTTCGCTTTGATCTGGCCGTGATTGGCTGCTCTGCCATCGACGCGCAGGGCATGCTTCTGGATTTTGACATGGATGAGGTGCGCGCCCTGCGCGGCGTGATCGACACCGCCAAACAAAGCTGCTTGGTGGTGGATCAGTCGAAATTCGCGCGCCATGCTCCCATGACCATCGCCCCCATTAATCGCCTCGATCAGGTGATCACCGACGCGCCGCTCCCGGATGCGATTGCGGGCAACATGCCGCACACGGATATCCTGCTGGCATAACGCGCAGGCGGCTTAGCTAGCTGCCAAATCCCTTGCCGAACGCCTCTTCGCGGATGAAGCGTTCGGTGATCAGCAGCAGCACGATCCCCGGCAGCGTCACGATCAGGGTGATCCCTGCCGCAGAGGCATCCAGCGCGCCACCGGAAATCTTGGAAAACAGCAGCGTTGGCAAGGTGATGATCTGCCCCTGCCCCATGAAGAACGTCAGCAGGAAAATGTTGGACGACACCAGAAAGGCAAAGAGCGCCCCGGCAATCACCCCCGGCAGGATCATCGGCACGGTCACCAACCGCAGCACCTGCCAGCGGCTGGCCCCGAGGATCATCGCCTGTTCCTCAAACTCGCGGCCCAGCCCTTGATAGACCGCCGTCAGCATACGGATCATGTAAGGAATCGTCGGGATCAGATGCACGATGATGATCCCTGTATACGTGCCAGCCAATCCGATCTGGATGAAAATCATCAGCAGGGCGATGCCTATCGCCGCTTCCGGCACGATGAGCGGCATGGACAGGAAAAACTCGAATGCGGGTTTGCCCTTGAACTCTTCACGCGCCAGAACGCGCGCCGCAGGCAGGCAGATCGCCAGACAGATCACTGTCACCACGCCGCCTATCAGGACCGTGTTAAGCGTCGCCTCCCACACCCGCGAATAGGGCGACAGCACATAATCCCACGCCAGCAGAACTGGCGTCGCATCGCGCTGCTCCAGCCACCACCTGGATGGCAGCAGGTCAGGCCAGGCCCAGCGAAAGGCAAAGCTTTGGATGATCAGCGGAATGAACGGCCCAAGAATGAACCCCGCGATCAGCAACAGGTAAAGCCGTTGATAGGGCCCCAACCGCTCACGCGCCGTGTATCTCGATGCCGCAGCCTTCATGTCAGCGCCGCCCGATCCGCCGCTCATACCGGCGGTAGGCGCTGAGGTAGGCCAGCAGGATCACACTTGCGACCAGCGCGATGGACACAACTGTCGCCATGCCCTGCAGCTGCAGCGTGTAATCGGCATCGTTGAAATAGCGCCAGGCGATCACCGGCAGCGTATCGGGAAATCCACCGCCCAATATGAACGGCGCTTCAAAGGCGCCGATGTTGAAGGCAAAGATGATCAGGCTGGATGACACGATACCGGGTACGATCTGCGGCAGTGTCACATAGATGAACACCTGCCAGCGGCTCGCGCCAAGCACCGCTGCCGCCTCTTCCGTCTCGCGCCCGACCCCCAGCAGCACCGCGTAGATCGTCAGCGTTACAAAAGGTGTCTGTTTCCAGACATAGACCGCAATGATGCCCCATCCTGCATGGGTCTTCAGGATCTGCGGAAACTGCGCCGGATCATCAATCAGCCCAGCGAATTCTGCCAGCCGCGACAGCATCCCGCCATTGCCCAACATAATCACCGCCAAAGCAATCCCGACCGTATAGGGGATCATCAGGGGCAGCTTGTAGAGATACTTGTAAAGCCGCTTGCCCGGAAACGCCCGGATCATCACCAGCGCCAGCGCAATGCCCAGCGCCACCGACAGGGCGGTCGCGGCCAGCGCGTAATACAGCGTCAGTCCAAGCGATTTCCAGAAAGCAGCATCGCCCCAAAGCGCCGCGAAATAGCGCGTGTCGGGGAAGCTGTTCACCCCGAACCACGGGGCAAAGCCCAGCGCCTGTGCCACAGCCAGGATCAGGGCGCCGCCGAACAGCAATCCCAGCACGGCAATCACCGGAAAAAGCTGCGCCCACATCCACACGCCCGCGCGAAAGCGGCGGCGTTTTTCAGATGTGGGCGCAACAGACATAAAGCGCGCTGGCTTACTTCAGGCCCGCAACGGCATCGGCGACGATCGTGGCAATATCGTCGTTGCTGCCCCGCTCGATATACTCCAGCCACGCCGCTTCAATCACATTGACCAGTGTGGCGTTTGTATCTGCGGCGGTGTTCGCGTCCAGCTCGGCTTGCGTGATGCCGACCAGACCCGGCGACGCCTCTGCCAGCATCGCATTCGCCGCCTCATCCAGCTTCCACGGATCGATGCCCGGCGGCAGGCCGGTGAATTTGAGCTTGGTGGCCTGCGCCTCAACCGAGGACATGAAATTCGCCATCACAATCGCCGCCGCCGGATTGGGCGCGTTGGCCGGGATCGCCAGATAGCTTTTGTTCTTGATCATGTTGCCTTGCGGGAAAACAAAAGCCTCTGCCCCTTCTGGATAGGTGCCGTCCGCCAATGCCACTGCGACCGAGTAAAGGCCAAATTTGCAGGCAAAATCAATCTCGCCGTTCAGGAACAGGCCGTCCTGCGCCTTGTCGGTCTCGGGATACTGAACATTGCCGTTTGCCCCGCCCAGCAGCAAAGGCTCGATCTCCTTGAGAAACTGAAGGCCCGGCGTGATCAGTCGCGCCAGCTCTTCCGCGCCCAGCTCATCAAGCGATTTCTGGAACGGCGCGCCGCCAGTGCCATCGGGGTTATGCGCGTAAACCGC
>JBCCUH010000069.1:0-9064 GCA_039197405.1 Pseudomonadota bacterium | reverse complement strand
CGTGAACCCGTCGCCCCGCCGCGGTGTCGCCTCCATCCGGTAGGAGGCGAAAAACGCGTCGGTTTTCTTCGAGCGCACGGAAGGGTCCCAGAACGCGCGGGTGAAGACGTCATCACGCTGGTGAAACGGCGTGAACGCCTCGGTCACGTCGATGCCGGCGTCCGCGTCACCGGGACGGCTGGGGTGATTGGGCAAATGGGTCATGGCGCAAGAGTAACGTCTGGGGCGCGGGCGGCAAGCGCCGGATGTGAGTTTATGGGCAAGATGAAGAGAGCGGCAATGCTCCACTCTGACCTTCGCACATGTCTTCACATGTGGCATTGTCTGCATCAAACGAAGGCCAGAGCTTCACCTTGCGCCCGGGGTCGCTCTCCAGCTGTCCGGGTATCCCGGGTCTCGCACATGAACGTTAATGGCCGGTTACCACCGCCCATTCTTCATCTTGCCAAATAAACTCATGGCGCTGCGCGAATTCACAAGGCTGAGGGTCGCTTTTGGGCCAGACGGTGGATGCGGGTGCTTTCACCTTCGGGCGCAAACGAGGGGGATATACATATGAAAATCGGGTTCATCGGGCTAGGCAATGTCGGCGGCAAACTGTCGGGAAGCCTTATTCGCAATGGTATCGATCTGCAGGTGCATGACCTGGACAACACTCTGGTCGCCGCTGCCGTGGCCAAAGGTGCCGAGGATGGCAAGAGCCCGGCGGATCTGATGCGCAGCTGCGATGCGGTAATCACCTGCCTGCCCAGCCCTGCTGCCTCGGATGCGGTGATGGCCGAGATGCTGCCGGAAGTCGGGCCGGGCAAGATCTGGATGGAGATGTCCACGACCGATGAGGCAGAGGTCAAGCGGCTTGGCGCCATGGTTATCGCGCGTGGCGGTGCGGCGGTGGATTGCCCGGTTTCTGGGGGCTGCCACCGCGCCGATACGGGCAATATCTCGATTTTCGCCGGGTGCGACCGCGCCACATTCGAGCGTATCCTACCCCTGCTGACGGTCATGGGGCGGCGGGTTCTGCACACTGGCGATCTGGGCAGCGCGAGTATTCTCAAGGTCATCACCAACTATCTGGCAACCGCCAATCTGGTGTCCTGCGCCGAGGCTTTGACCGTTGCCAAAGGCGCTGGCATGGATCTGGGCACCGCATATGAGGCGATCCGCATCTCGTCGGGCACCTCTTTCGTGCATGAGACGGAAAGTCAGGTGATCCTGAACGGAAGCCGCGATATCAGCTTCACCATGGATCTGGTGGCCAAGGATATCGGTCTGTTTCAGGCAGTTGCGGATCGGGCGGATATTCCCTTGCAGCTAAGCCCCTTGCTGATCGAGATTTTCAACGATGGGATAGAGCGGTTTGGTCCGCGCGAGCTGTCGCCCAATATCATCAAACGGCTGGAAGAGGCGACAGGGCTCGAAATCACGGCGCCGGGCTTTCCGGCCGAAATGGTGGATGATGAGCCCGAGGAACCCGGTGCGGAAGTGAGCGTCCGGCACGGATAAACCGCAAGGCGCGCTCGGCCTCTCGCTTTTGCCGGCGTGCCCCTGTAAAGGCGGGGCAGGTATAACTGCGCGAGGCTGGCCCATGTCCGAGATGTCATCAGATGCAATCGTTGCCAGGCTGTCTGCATCACCACCCCGGCGCTGGATCGGAGTGGGAATGCTGGCGGTTCTGGGCGGACTGCTGCTGTATCTGGCGATGACTGTGCCTCTGGGGGCAACGCAGATCTTCCTGCTGGTCTTTGGCCTTGTGGCGCTTTGGTCGGCCATGCGTCTGCAGGCGGCCACGGCGCAGACGCTGATCCTGACCGAAAGGGCGCTGATCACTGATCGCGGGGATGAGCTGGCGCAGGTCGACGAGATGGAAAAGGTAGAGCGGGGCGCATTCGCGTTCAAACCGTCCAACGGGTTTTTGCTGACCACAAGATCGCCGGGGCCGAGGCGCTGGGCGCCGGGGCTTTTTTGGGCCATGGGCCGCAGGATCGGGGTTGGCGGTGTCACCGGCGCGCCCCAGTCCAAGGCCATGGCCGAGGCAATCGCAGGTCTGATTGCCCTGCGCGACCAGAGCCGATGACGAAAAACCCCGCCCTCTTTTTCAGGTGGTGGGGTTTTATTCTTTACAGAGTTTGCTTTTGCGCCCGCGTCAGCCTTCGGCGTCCCAGACCAGCTGCGGTGCATAGCGCGGCCTTGTGTAGACGAAGGTTTCGATGGTCCGGCTCGGGATTACACCGGAGATCGCAGGCGCGTAATCCGACGATGTTTCAACCAGGATGATCCGTTCGTTGTCCACCAGTTGCGGCAGCAGATCGTCGTAATCGCCAATGTCACGATTGCGCAGCTTCGGGATGTCGCCGCGCCGCTTGGCCCAGTCGATGTAAAAGCGCCCATCAGTTTCGTCCCAGCGCATCACCGTGATCCGCAACGCGGTCTCGGCATTGTTCAGGCCAGACAGGTCGCGATAGATCTTGCGCATGTTGGTCACATAGGCGGGTGTGATCGGCAGGGTTTCCCGGCTGATCATGTCACTGACCGTATAGGCGGCCTTCTCGGCAACCGATTGCGCGCGGAAGGCTTCGAAATAGGTAAAGCCGGCGGCGATGGCCCAAAGCACGACAGGGGCGATGATGATGCCTTCCAGAGACGCGGAGCCTTCCGAGTTTCTTGAAAACAGCGACAGGCGGGATTTCATTTTGTGAAACATGGCGCTTACCCCGGTTCCTGAGTGAAGGCAGAGACGGCGACATGCGCCGATTTGCCGTTGGCATCCGTAGTGCGCGTCAAGGCCAAAAGGCTGGTAGGCAACACGGGATCGTAAAGCAGGCAAGCGCGGACCATCACCAGTTCATTGGCATTGCCGAGCGAGAAATTCCGCACCTCGTTCTGCGCGTCGTTGATCGGAACCGTGGAGTTCACGCAATCCACCGTGCTTGGCAGTTGCGCATAGCCGCGCGGGTCATTGGGGATCATTTCCAGACGCAGGTTGCTCGCGCAGTCAGGGAACATATCGGCGTTCTGGCAGATCATGTCGCGCACATCGTCATGGGTGTAGCGCACATTGGTATTGATCCGCACCACGCGCATCGCTGAATCGAGCCGGCTTTCCAGAGCGATCTGCCTGAGATTGACCACACCGAGTTCGACCGCAACCATCAGCATCATCATGAAGGCCGGGAAGACCAGTGCAAATTCCAGTGTCGGAGCCCCGTTTTCGCTGGCGCGGAACGCGGCAAGGCGGGTTTTGAATGACCTGATCATTGTGTGAGCCTCAGCTGATTGATCTGGCGCGCAATCGCATCAAAGGCGTCAGAGATTTCAATGCCTTCCACCCGGAAGAAATGGCTTGGTGAACTGGCGCAGTTGCGCATGACATTGGCACCGTGGTCGTTGACCTCGAACCCGATGGACCAGATCACAATGCCGTCGTTCTTGGCGGCGTTGCACACGTTGTTCAGCAGCGTGTCCCCAAGCGAGTTGTAATACTTGGTGTAGTAAAACTGGTCGTGGTAGTAATAGGACACGTAAGAGTTGAGGTAGTTCAAGATGCCCCAGTTCTTCCAATGCGCATAGTGCGAAGGCGTTGCGTAGTATTGATCGGTGACACGGTAGGAACTTGTGTTCTGGCCGTCGGTCATCAGAACGATGGTTTTCATCGTTTCGGGATCGTCAAAGGCGGCCGGGCGATTGTCGAACGCAGAATCCACCACATTGGCCTGAACCAGATTGTCCACAACCCGATTGAATGTCGGGTTCAGCAACATGGCGGCCCATTTCATACCCAGGAAGATATGCGTGTTGCCGCTGGGCTGCAGCGCGTTGACCTGGGCTTTCAGCGCGGTCTTGTTCTGGCTCAGTGGGCTGATCGCATCCGCGCTGCTGGTCGAGCACTGGAAACCCCAGCTGGAATAGAGCCGCGTGTGTTGCATTTGCTGGTATGTGCCATTCCAGTTGATACCGGTCTGGGTGAAGTCGCTGTTGGGGAACTCCAGGCAATGCGAATAGTTGTGTTTGTGGTTGATGTTCAACTCCGAGCGCATCGCATTGTAGAATGTGCTGCCAAGGCTGACGTGCTCGTCGTAGGGGACCACCGACAGCGAAACGAGATCCTGATTGGTGTCGCTCAGAACCGTGTCGATGAATTCATTGGCCGCTGTGCGCAGGCGCCACATGCGGTTGTTCGAGCCCATCGAGCCGGAAACGTCCAGCACCATCGAAATTTCGACGTTGGAAATGCGTTCTTCGGCGGCGCCTTCAACGAAGGTCTGAATAGTGGCTGTCTTTGACGCAGCGGTGCCGGTGAAGGTTTCGGCGGTGCCCATGCAGTGGTGCAGGTCGACTTTTGAGGCCATGACCATGACCGGATCGCCGTTGGTGTCAAAGACCGGGTTGCCATAGTCATCGATTTTCTGCGTGGGCACAGGGGTGACCTGACCGCTGCAGTTTGCATCGGCAATCTTGCGACCGGTTTCGTCGGTCTGGTACTGGCCCGGATCGGCGCGGCGATTGCTGTCCCAGCGGCCCAGCAGATCAAGCCAGGGCGCATGGGTGTTCACTTCGGCGCGGGCGTAAAGCGTCTTGTAGTTCAGACCCTGATCAACCGTCAGATCGGTCAGCGCCGTCTCCAGACCGGCGGTGCGGAAGTAATCCTGCACAACTTCGGCAGGCGGGCGTTCCTGATCAAGGTCAGCCGCCGCCAGAACGGCCCGGTCCAGCGTGTGCTGAAGTGTGGCCCGGTCTCTTTCGGCGCGGGTATAATCCACCGCGACCCCCATGATGCCGAGCACCATGATGAACAGGAAGACGGCAAAGATGCTGAGCGAGCCTCTTTGGTCTCGTGGAAACGCGGCCAGCAGGGACATAGCCTGGGCCAGCGACATGTTGCGAGTTGCGGGACGCTCGATTTTCACGGTGCCCATCCTTTCCAAAACTGTCCCGCGAGTGGAGCGGAACGCACTTATCCGAGGATGTTCTTGCTCAGCAATTGCGGCGTGAATTGGGCAGGCTTGGGGTTATGTTATGGGGGTATTTTCCGATGCTGCGACAATCCCGGCTGCGCATCCGGCACTGTTTCCGCGGTCTTCGTCAAACGGTCGCGTGCACGTCCATTTTCCGACGTGGTCTATTCAAGTTGTAAGTATTTTTCACATTCTGCCCAAAAAAGCTGCAATCCCAAATTAGCTTTGCCATATTAACAGGACATGCACGCCTCATGACTGCCAAAACAGGCGAACAACCAACAGGAGAAGATCATGAATAACGCAAATGAGCCAAGTTTCCGCGAAAGTGTGGACATGATGTTCAACCGCGCGGTGGCCCTGTTGGACCTGCCGCCAGGGTTGGAAGAGAAGATCCGCGTGTGCAACGCCACCTATACGGTGCGGTTCGGCGTGCGTCTGCGCGGGCGGATCGAAACCTTCACCGGCTATCGCTCGGTGCATTCGGAACATATGGAGCCGGTCAAGGGCGGCATCCGCTTTGCCATGGGGGTCAACCAAGACGAGGTGGAAGCGCTGGCCGCGCTGATGACCTATAAATGCGCCCTGGTCGAGGCACCCTTCGGTGGCTCCAAAGGCGGGCTGCGCATTGACCCGCGTCAGTATGACGAGCATGAGATGGA
The DNA here is from genome assembly GCA_039197405.1 of Pseudomonadota bacterium. Classification (GTDB taxonomy): domain Bacteria; phylum Pseudomonadota; class Alphaproteobacteria; order Rhodobacterales; family Rhodobacteraceae; genus Planktotalea. The sequence goes on along the minus strand of JBCCUH010000069.1, from coordinate 3,450 downwards.
GCTGATCACCCGCCGTTTTGCCTATGAGTTGATCAAGCGGGACCTGATCGATCCCGCGCAGAACGTGCCGGCACCCGACATGGGCACCGGCGAGCGGGAAATGGCCTGGATCTCGGATCAATACGCGCGCATGCACACAACTGACATCAACAGCCGGGCCTGCGTGACGGGCAAGCCGCTGAATGCGGGCGGGATCTCCGGGCGTGTAGAGGCGACGGGCCGCGGGGTGCAATATGCCCTGCAGGAGTTTTTCCGCGACACCGAAGGTATGGCCAAGGCGGGCCTGTCCGGCAAGCTAGATGGCAAGCGTGTGGTGGTTCAGGGCCTCGGCAATGTGGGCTATCACGCGGCCAAGTTCCTGCAGGAAGAGGATGGCTGCAAGATCACCGGCATCATCGAACATGACGGCGCGCTTTACAGCGAGGATGGGCTGAATGTCGAAGCGGTGCGCGAATGGATCATCAAGCACGGCGGCGTGGCCGATTTCCCTGCCGCGACTTGCCACAAGGACGGCGCAGCGGTTCTTGAAGCCGAATGCGACATCCTGATCCCGGCGGCCCTTGAAGGGGTCATCAACCTGAGCAATGCCGAACGCGTAAAGGCACCGCTGATCATCGAAGCGGCAAACGGTCCGGTAACCGCCGGCGCCGATGAAATCCTGCGCAAGAAGGGCACGGTGATCATTCCCGACATGTATGCCAATGCGGGCGGTGTGACCGTGTCCTATTTCGAATGGGTCAAGAACCTCAGCCACATCCGCTTTGGCCGCATGCAGCGTCGCCAGGAAGAGGCGCGGCATCAGCTGGTCGTCGACGAACTGGAGCGGTTGAGCGCCGACAAGGGGCTGGGCTGGCAGCTGTCACCGGGTTTCAAGGAAAAATACCTGCGCGGCGCGGGCGAGCTGGAGCTGGTACGCTCGGGCCTCGATGACACGATGCGGATTTCCTATCAGACCATGCGCGATGTCTGGCATGGCCGCGATGATGTGGAGGACCTGCGCACGGCGGCCTATATCGTGGCGATCGAGAAAGTCGCCGCAGCCTACAGAGCGAAAGGCCTCTGATCGGTTTCTGGACACATCTGTCCAAAAGCGGCAAAAATCTGTCGCTTGATGATTGCGCCGACTACGGAATCATGGCTTCCTTCCGTGCATCACAACGGGAGGAGCGACATGCGGTTTTCCGGACTGCGCGTGCTGAAAGAAGGTTTGACGGGCAACAAGGGCTGGTCCGCCCATTGGCGCGACCCGGCTCCCAGGGACGACTATGATATCGTCATCATCGGCGGCGGCGGGCATGGGTTGTCCACCGCCTACTATTTGGCCAAGAACCACGGGCTGACCAATATCGCCGTTCTGGAGAAGGGCTATATCGGCGGCGGCAATGTGGGCCGGAACACCACCATCGTGCGCGCCAACTACTTTTTGCCTGGCAACTCCGAGTTTTACAGCCACTCGCTGAAACTCTGGGAGGGGCTGGAGCAAGACCTGAACTACAACGTGATGATGTCCCAACGCGGGATCATCAACCTCTTTCACTCCGACGGGCAGCGCGACGCCTTTGTGCGGCGCGGCAATGCGATGATCAACCAGGGTGATGATGCGGTGTTGCTGGATCGCGAGGGCGTGCGCAAAATGCTGCCCTATCTCAACTTCGACAGCCCGCGCTTTCCGATCTACGGCGGGCTGCTGCATCCGCGCGGCGGCTCTGCCCGGCATGACGCGGTTGCCTGGGGCTACGCGCGCGGCGCAGACCAGCGCGGCGTCGATATCATCCAGAACTGTGAAGTCACTGGCATCGACATAGAGGCCGGTGTGGTGCGCGGCGTGCAAACCAGTCGCGGCGCGATCAGGGCACGCAAAGTGGCCATCGTCACCGCTGGCCGCTCGGGGCAGGTGGCTGCAATGGCCGGGCTGCGCCTGCCGGTTGAAAGCCATGTGCTGCAGGCCTTCGTATCCGAAGGGCTGAAGCCTGTGATCGACAACGTCATCAGCTTTGGGATGGGCCACTTTTATATCAGCCAGTCCGACAAGGGCGGGCTGGTGTTTGGCGGCGATCTGGATTTCTACGCTTCTTATGCACAACGCGGCAATCTGCCGATGAAAGAGCATGTGATGGAGGCGGGCATGACGCTGATGCCGATGATCGGGCAGGCGAAAGTGCTGCGCAGCTGGGGCGGGATCATGGATATGACCCCCGATGGCAGTCCGATCATCGACCATGCGCCGGGGATCGAGGGCCTCTATCTTGATTGCGGCTGGTGTTATGGCGGCTTCAAGGCGGTGCCGGCCTCGGGCTATGCGCTGGCGCATCTGATGGCGACCGACCGGCCGCATGAAACAGCCACAGGGTTCCGTCTGGACCGTTTCCGCACAGGGCGCGGGATCATCGACGAAGAAGGCACCGGATCGCAACATAACCTGCACTAGCGGCAGGTTGAGAGCGGGGATGAGTTTATGGGCAAGATGAAGAGAGCGGCGACGGATCTGGGGGCGACATGCGTTTGAAATGTCCGATCTGCGGTGAGAGGGATCGCCGGGAGTATTATTACATGGGCGACGCGGTTGCGCTGCGGCGCCCGGAACCTGACGAAAGCGCCGGGGTCTGGGATGATTACCTGCACAATCGCGACAATCCGGCAGGTGTCACGCGCGATCTGTGGCATCACGAGGCGGGCTGTTCGTCCTGGCTGGTGGTGACGCGTGATACGGTGAGCCATGAGATAGTCTCGGTCGAGCTGGCGTCCGATGTGGCGGAGGGCGCGCGATGAGATTGCAGAACGTCGGGCTGATTGATCGCAGCAAGCCGGTGAGTTTCACCTTCGATGGCCGCATGGTGCAGGGTTACGCCGGCGACACGGTGGCCTCTGCCTTGCTGGCCAGCGGCCAGCGGATGATGGGCCGGTCGTTCAAATACCACCGCCCGCGTGGCCCGTTGACCGCGGGCAGCGAAGAGCCAAATGCGCTTGTCACCGTGTTGCGCGGGCAAGGGCGCGAGCCCAACGTGCGCGCAACCGTGCAGGAGATTTACGACGGGCTGGAGGTGCGCAGCCAGAACGCCTGGCCCTCGCTTGATCTGGATGTCATGGCCGTTAATGACCTGGCCTGGCCGTTTCTCGGGGCCGGGTTTTACTACAAGACCTTCATGTGGCCGCGCGCCTTTTGGGAAAAGCTTTATGAACCGGTGATTCGCCGGGCGGCAGGTCTGGGGGCGCTGTCTGGTGTGCGCGAAGAAGCGCGTTACGAGAAAGCCTGGGCTTTTTGCGATCTGCTGGTGATTGGCGCCGGGCCTGCCGGGTTGATGGCCGCTTTGGAGGCAGGGCGTGCAGGTGCGGATGTGATCCTGGCCGACGAGGATGCGCGTATGGGCGGGCGGCTTTTGTCGGAAACCTATGAGATTGACGGGCAGCCCGGCGTGGCCTGGGCTGATGCGGCGCTGGCCGAGCTTGCCG
>JBCCUH010000068.1:0-9186 GCA_039197405.1 Pseudomonadota bacterium | reverse complement strand
CGCCCAGCCCCATCCGGGGCCGGCGAAGGCGAGCAGCACTGCAAGAACCGCAAATGGAAACCCCAGTGCGGTGGCGTTGTAGTAAAGCCCGGTATAGATGATTTCGGGGAACATCATCACGATTGGCACGAACATCCAGCCGGAGACCCCGACGCCGCGTGTCATCACCAGCCAGAGCAGCGCAATACCGGCGGCGATCCCGATCTGGCTGAGGGTGAAGATTGCGGCGATGGTGCCGGTGAGCCGGTAGGCCGCGTGCCCTGTCCAATAGGCCAGCGGTTGCCAGTCGTACTTGTAGATGTCCTCAGGCACCTGAAACGCCAGCGGCAAATGCAACATGGGAATGACCGAATTCAGGTCGTCCCCTTCATAGCCGTTGCCATCCGCGAAGAAGCTGAGCATCGCAAAGGCGATCAGAAACACCATCGCCGCTTCCAGGAGCGGCTGTCCGGATCTGGACGGCATGGTGCGCCCGCCCCGCTACTGGGTGTTGGCTGCGATCAGGACAACCCCGCCGACCGCCAGAACCAGCCCGACGATCTTGGCCAGCGCCATGGGCTCGCTCTGTCCCCACCATTCGATGAAGGTGATACTGGCAATGGCAAGGGCCGTCAGCGCCGAATAGGCCGAACTCAGCGGCAGGGTGCGGATCGCCACCATGAAGGACACCAGCAGCACCGCCGCCCCCGCCAGCCCGATCCAGACGTAGGGGGTCTTGGCGAGACTGAGCAGGATAGTGCCCACAGAGCCGGTCTCGACCTTTCGCACGGCAATCTTGAGACTGAAATTCGTTACCACGTTCGCGGTCACTGCCAGTGCTACAAAAATCCATCCGTTCATAGTCAAACCCTTTTGAGCCTTTTTGAGCCTTGTGCAAAACAGGCGCTAAAACCGCGCCACCAGGACAATCGCAATGATGATGACACCCAGAATACGGCTGATCTTGTCTTTCAGCGCAAAAACGATCGGATCATGGGGCAGCTCGCCGCGATAGACGAGTACCCAGACCCGGCAAACCCAGTACAGCAGCACCAGGCAGATGCCCCAGAGCGCCTGTGGCCTGTCATACAGCATCATCACCTGCGTATCGTTGATGTAAAGCGACAGGATGATGATCGAGGAGAGCGCCGAGCCTGCTCCCAGTGCTGCCAGAACCGGAGCGTCGGTGCCACGGTACCCGCGTCCGGGAATGAGCGCCGGATCGTTGCGGGTATTGGGCGGCAGATCGGTCATCCTCTTGGCCAGCCCCAGACTGAGAAAAAAGAAGATCGAAAAGGCCATCAGCCAATCCGAGATCACCACGCCCGTGGCCAGTCCGCCGAGCAGAATCCGGTAGAGAAACAACCCCGCCAGCAGCAGTACATCGGCCACCATCTTGCGCTTGACCACCAGCGAATAGGACAGTGTAAGCCCTATGTAGAGACAGATACCCAGCGTCAGGGCCACACCGTTCAACAGCAATGCCGCTCCCAGACCCAGACCAATCAGTGCAAAGGAGGCCAGCACCCCGTCGCGGATGCTCATACGTCCGCTGGCCAGCGGGCGCTTGCATTTGGTCGGATGCGCACGGTCATCCGCCAGATCGAGCAGGTCATTCCACAGATAGGTGCCCGAGGCGCACAGCCCCAGGCAGAGAAAAGCCACGAGCGATGCCCAGACTTTTGCCGGTTCGTCATAGGTGTGCGATAGGATCAGCGGCACAAAAACGAGTATGTTCTTGGCCCATTGATGGACCCGCATCGCCCTTAGCAGGACTCTCGGCGTGAGGCCTGGACGGGCAAAGACCCTCTCTACCTGCGTGCTGCCCGCGCGGCTCTGGGCAGCCTGCATGTCGGTAGCCACCACATAGGCGCGTCCGGCGGCCTGCCAGACGGAGCGATCCGCCAGGCTATCGCCGATGTAGTCAAAGGGGGTATCGCCCAGGTGCGCTTTTATGGCGGCAGCTTTGGCGGCACCTTTGAGGTTGTGTTCCGGCGTGCTGGCCAGCACCGCGTCAAACAGCCCCAGATGCCCGGCGACAGCATCTGCCACGCGTGCATCGGCTGCGGTGGCGAGAATAATCTGCCGTCCGGCAGCCTTTTCGGCGCGCAGGAATGCCACGACTTCGTCGTTGTAAGGCAGGCTCTGAGCAGAGGGCGGCTCCTGGCTGACGACCTGCGCCTTGAGGTGTGCCCGCCCCCGGGTCAGCCCTGCCAACAGGCCAAAGGCTGCCAGTGGCTGCGTCTTGAGCACGACCAGCGCCTGTTCCAGAAAGGTATCGGTTGTGACCAGCGTATCGTCGAGGTCGACGACAAGCGCGCGGTTGTCGGCCTTTGCGGATCCGTCCGGCATGTCCCCTGTCTGCATGGCTGAATCCTCGGGGATGAGTGGCTGCTCGTCTTGCATCGCTTAAAATGTCACTCTCAAAACCTGCTAACAGACAATGGCGACGTAGGGCCGGGGCGAAAGTCAAATCGTGCCCTGAATGCCGTAAATCGCAGGATGTGCCAAGGGCCGTTCCCGCCTCTCCTCGCAAATACCAGCAGAGGTGTTGCATGCGCCAGACAGATCGGCGATTTTTGATGCTGCAGCCTCTACAAAGCCTGGTGTTATGCATCAATGTGCACGCAATGGGGCAAACGGCTGTTATTTGAGCGCAGAGCACTCTGCGTTGGTTGATTTTCGCTGCAGGGGCAGGGCATATCGCAGCCAGGGCTGAGCCTTCCTTTGTGATTAAGAACGTGTTTGTAATGCAGACCACTCCCGATCCGCGCGCCTATGTTTTGATCTCGCCCTGCCGCAATGAGGCGGATCACATGCGCCGCACCCTCGACAGCGTGGTGGCTCAGACACTGACGCCCGCCCTTTGGACGATTGTCGATGACGGCTCAACCGACAGCACACCTGACATCCTTGCCGATTATGCGGCCCGATATGACTGGATTCGTGTTGTTTCCAAACCGGACCGTGGGCATCGCGCCGTCGGCCCCGGTGTGGTGGAGGCCTTTTACTTCGGCTATGACCGCATCGATCCGCAGCGGTTTTCCTATTCGTGCAAGCTGGATCTCGATCTGGATCTGCCGCCGCGATATTTCGAGACGCTGATCGAACGCATGGAGGCCGACCCGCGCATCGGGACCTGCTCGGGCAAACCCTACGTGCGGCAGGGTGATCGGCTGATCTCGGAGCGGCGTGGCGATGAAATGTCTGTCGGCATGACAAAATTCTATCGCCGGCAGTGCTTTGAGGACATTGGCGGTTATGTGCGCGAGGTGATGTGGGATGCAATCGACTGCCACAAGGCCCGCCAGAAAGGTTGGATCGCCATCAGCTGGGATGAGCCTGATCTGCGCTTTGAACACCTGCGTCCCATGGGATCGAGCCAGACGTCGATCTACACGGGGCGGCGGCGGCATGGCTTCGGGCAATGGTTCATGGGGTCTGATCCGCTGTTCTATCTTGCGACCTGCGTCTTTCGCATGCGCGAACGGCCTTTTGTGCTGGGCGGGCTGGCAATGTTGCAGGGCTATCTGGCCGCCTGGGCGCGGGGCGACCGCCAGCTTGATGATCCGGAGTTGCGGGCCTTTATCCGGGCCTATCAGCGCCGCGCCTTGCGGGTTGGCAAGGCGCGCGCGATTGCCGAGATTGACGCTGGCCGCGCCGGACCGGTCCAGAGCTGAGCGCAGGAGACATCCATGGCCTTGCCGGATTTCTTTGTGATTGGGGCTGCCAAGGCGGGGACCACCAGTCTTTATGCGCTGCTCGACCAGCATCCGCAGATCTTCATGCCCGAGGTCAAGGAGCCGGAGTTCTTTGCCCGCGACGATCTTTACAACGCACCGGGCGCGCTGGCCGGCTACGAGGCCAGCTATGACGGGGCGCGTGCCGGACAGATCATCGGTGAAGCCTCGACCATCTACTCGCTCAGTCCGTTTTTTCCCGATACGGCGGCGCGCATCCATGCGCATGTGCCGCAAGCCAGGATCATCTATGTGTTGCGCGAGCCGGTGGCGCGGGCCTATTCCTTTTACCAGCAGATCATCAAGAATTATCAGAACGCCACCCGCGACTACGCGGTGCATCGCAGTTTCGAGGAGTTCGTGCTGCCTGCGCGCCATGCAAAGGCGGCCCCGGCTCACAAGGTCCTGTCGGTCTATAACGCTCATCTGCCCGATACGCCGGAGCTCTGCCTAGCGGGCAGCGACTACCTGATGCAGATCGACGCCTACCTGCGCTTTTTCCCGCGCGACCGGATCCTGTTTCTCAAGTTCGAGGACTTCGTGGCCGACCGGCCTGCGGCGCTGGCGCAGATCACGGCATTTCTGGGGGTGCCGCCGCTGCCGCCGGAGATCTTCGCCCAGGCACAGGTGACGCGCAATGTCTCAAGCACTCATTTCGGAAAAATGGGGGAGGAGGCCAAGGTTGAGAGCCTGAAAAGGCGTTTTGGCCCTGCTATGGCGCTTAAATCCATTCTGCCGACGGGGCTGCGCCAGCGGCTGTTGAACTGGGCCAGACAGTTGTCGCCCGAGAGTACGGACCATCTGCCGCCGCCCATGAGCCCGCAGACCCGCGCGCTGCTGCAGACGCGCTTTGCCCCGCAAATCGATGCGCTGTCAGAGCAGACGGGTCTGGATCTGGACAGTTGGCGGCCCGGTCCCGGTTAGCGCCTTTGCGTCAACACCCCGGCCAGCGCATCCGCGCTGCGGCGCGCGCCGAAATCCTTTTCGATGCGCGCCCGGGCCTGCCGGCCCAACCCGCTGCGCAGGGCGGCATCTTCCATCACCCGCACCATCGCCTGCGTCAGCGCCGGCGCATTCGTGGCCGGCACCAGCAGACCGTCCTTTTCATGGGTTATCAGTTCGCGCACGCCCCCCGCGTCGGTCCCGATGACGGGCAGCGCGCAGGCCATGGCCTCCATATAGGCCACGCCCAGAGGTTCATGCAGACTGGCCAGCACAAACCCATGGCAGCGGTGCAGCTGTGTCAGCACCTCGGCCTGTGTGACAGCGCCGAGCAGGGTGACATGGGCTGCGAGATCGAGCGCGTCGATGCGCGCCTCCAGCACCTTTCGGTAGCCACTGCCACCGCTTTCATCCTCGCCTGCAATGGTCACGTGACAGGGCAGGTCGGGGCGCGCCTCGCGCAGCGCGGCGAGCGCGTCGAGCAGGGTCTCAAACCCCTTGATCCGATTCAGCCGCGCGCAGGAGAACCACAGGAACGGCGGCGCCGGAGGCACTGGCACCGGACCGGGGGCAAAGCGGTCGGTATCCACGCCCATGGGCACCACATGCATCTTCTCTGCGGCCTGCGGTATCTCTTCCAGCATTTCCTGGCGGAGTTTTTCCGTGATCACAAAGGCAAAGGCAGCCCGCTGCCATTTGAACGGTTGATAGGGGCCGTAATCGCCCAAGGGCCCATGCAGCACCAGGCTGTAGGGCGGGCCGCCCATGCGGCGACAGAGTGCTGCTATGAGGGCGGCATTGGCACAGGAGTGCACATGTAGATGCCCGATCCCTTCCTTTCGACACAACCGCAACAGATAGGCTGCCATCAGCAAAAGCGCTGCGTTCTTCGGTGTCTTGAGGAGCGCGCGCGCATCCTTCTGGGCCAGTAGCCGTGGCAGGGCTGTCAGGACCACGCCTGCCGCCGGCGCCAGTGCGGCAGGCGGCGTCGGATAGAGGTAGGTGGCCTGCGCCTCTGCGACCCATTCATGCTGGACCTTCTGCGGCGGAAGCCGCGTTGAGATAATCCGGGTCTCATGACCGTGGTGCCGCTGCAGCGCTTGAATCTCGCGCCAGAAGAAGGAATGCGTCTGGCCGGGAAACTCGGGGATCAGAACGCCTATTTTCAGGTTGTTCTTCAAAGCGCTATCCGAACCGGGAAAACCAAAACAAGAGGGCTTGCGGCACGTTCTAAAGTCATCTGTGCTCAAAGACCAACAGTCTTTCACCTGATCCTGCGTCCGGGCGGGCTCAGCGCTGGCCAGTGGGCCAAGAGCACGCTAGTAAAGGGCGGGGTGGGGCGGTGTAACAAAGTGCAAGATCGGTATGTCAAATCCACAAGGCCCTTTTCTTGACCGCCTCAAACGGTCCCTGGGCGAGGCCCGGCGATTTGCCTCCTGGCTCCGGTACGATCTGCGCGACCATCCCCGCCTTGCGCTCTATGCCCGCGGGCAAAACCGCATCAACCAGCGTTTCTTCGCCCGGATCAAAGAAGCCGAAGAGGCAGGCACCGCGCCGCATCTCGCGGTCCATGCGCCCGCTGACCCGGTCCCGAAAACACTGTGGATGTACTGGGCGCAGGGCGAAGCGGCCGCCCCACCGGTGGTGCGGCACAGCGGGGCCAGCTGGCGGCGGCTCAAACCCGCCTGGGACGAGCGGGTGCTGGATGCCGAAACGGTCTCTGATCTGGTAGATCTGTCCGATGTGCCCGACGTCCTGCCGCGGCGCTATACGGCCAATATGTTGCGGTTGCGGCTGCTCAAGCAGCATGGCGGTGTCTGGGCGGATGCCACGGTGCTGTGCCATCGCCCGCTGGACGACTGGTTGCCGCTGCACGCCATGACAGGTTTCTTCGTCTTCAGCGATCCCGGACCGGACCGGTGGCTGACCAGCTGGTTCATCGCGGCCACACCGGGCCACAGTCTCACAATCGCCTGGGAAGAGGCCTACACCGCTCTGGTCACAGCGCTCAGGCGCAAGCCGGTTCCCTATTTCGTGCTGCACTATTCCTTCCAGAACCGTGTCCGGAGTGACCCTGATCTGCTGGCGGCATGGCAACGCTGCGCCTGCCTGCCTGCGACACCGACCCTGCTGCTGATGGCGGCGCTTGAGGATAAATTGCCGCTCCATGCGGCCAGTGATGCGATCCGTTGCGGGCTGCCGATGAGCAAACTGTCGTGGAAAAGTGCTGTTGAGCCCGCGCGTATGGAACAGGCGCTGAGAGATATCACGCAAACGCGTTCCTGACCTGCTCAAAGCGCCCTGGAGGAGAGGTGATCTGCAAGCCGCAGGGACAGCCCCATAATCGGGGCGGTCGGATTGGCGTGACCGCCGGATGGGAACACGCTGGAGCCCGACAGGTAGAGGTTTTCAGAGCCAAACACGCGACAATTCGGGTCTACGACGCCGGTTGTGGCATCCGCGGTCATGCGGGTCGTGCCGATATGGTGGTAGGCGGTGATGTCCTCGTTGAACTCGATCTCCTGAGAAGGATCCAGGACCCAGTCTGACAGACTCATCCGGCCGATATCGGCTTCGGCGAGATGCTGGGCAAAGGCCAAGGCGACTTCGCGGATGGTCTGGTAATCCTGATCGCTCCATTTCCAGTAGAGGATCGGGCGCCGGATGCCGAAGCGGTCGCGGTCCTCGCTCAGCTCGATCCGGTTTTCCGCCAGGGGAACCTGTTCAAGCACCATGCCCACCACCCCGGCGCAGGTAAAGCGGCTTGTCAGGCGTGCTGTGAGATTGGGTGCATTGCACATCAGGTCCTGTATCACGCGACGGGTGTCCGTTCCGCCCCGGTAGCGGTAGAGCTTTACCCGCATTTGCAGCGATTTGGCCTGCTCTAGAAAGGCTGGTGTCGCGGAGAAATGCGCCAGCCGCGCGCGGGACACCGGTTTGCCGTAGCCTGGGAAATCCAGCGAGCTGCTGTCAAAGATCACATATTCCCCGATCTTCCCGTGCGGATGTTCGGTGAAATAGCGCCCCAGCGCCCCGGAGGCGGTGCCAAATTCGCTGCCTTGTGTTTCGTTAAGATGCATCAGCAGCCGGGCGTTTTCGATCCCGCCGCAGGCGATAACGAAATGCCGGGCCGTCACAGAAAGCGACCGCTCTTCGTAGGAGCGGAAGTGCATTTTGCTGATCTGCCCGTTGCTGTGATCGATCCCGATGAGATTGGCATTCAGGACGGTGGTAATCTTTTGCGAGGTGCGCAGCTCTTCCAGATAGATGTCCCTGAACCGCAGATGGCCGGTCAGCCGCACGTCTATGCGCGCGAAATTACCATTCAGAACAGGCTGGGGCGGCAGCGCCGGGGTCAGTCCGAGCATATCGCGCGCGCGGTCGATATAGGGCCGCAGTTCCGCCATTTCGATTGGCCAGCCGGTTTGGGGCGCGAAAGGCTTTGAATCCAAGTCTTCGGGGTCGAGCGTTGCGCAGACACCTGACCAGTGATTGGAGGTGCCTCCCAGAAACCTCAGGCGGGCCGCATCGAGGTAGTGGTAATCGTCCCCGATGGTTTCTCCCTCATAGCATTCCTGCGATTCGGTGGTGGGCTCGAGCCCGCCGCCTTCGCACAGCACCACATCGACGCCCTGTGCTGCCAGTTCCCTGGCCAGAATGATCCCTGCGGGGCCGCCCCCTACGACACAAACGGATGTGGTCAGCTCAGGTGTTGGCAGTTCATCCAGAAAAGTCAGCATCTGCAGTGTCAGCTATCTGTTGGGGATAGTATCCAGGTCTGTTTGCGGTGCCGCAAGACCAACATCCGGGTGCCAGAGCCCAAGCTGGCCAGTGCCATCAGGCTGATAAAGCTGCGTCTTGAAAACATCTGCACTCTTCCAATTCTTAAGCACTGCCACTTCCTGATAAATCTTTCTTCGATTCTCGATACCCTGTCCAGTCTCGTGCGGGCGCAGCTACAGGCGTCGGGCATTTTCGGGTCCTTTGTGAACGCATTTGCGGCAGCCTTTTCAGACCGGGGCGCGTGCCTGCCTTGTCTTGCCCGGATTCTGTCCGCCGATGGTGGTTTGAGCGCCTTCCCGCGGACCGCTCTCCAAAAGTTAACAAGTCGTTAATTCCGATCTACCTTAGGTTAACGATTAGAAGGATTCGAATGATGAAATTTTCGTTTTCGTGTTTCGTGATTGCCCTTCTGGCCCTGCCAGGCCTCGCAGAAGCGGCCACCTATTCCTACTGGGGCCGCTCTTATGACGGCAGTTACAGCTATAAGGAGGGCGATACCCGCATGCTGGCGCGGGAGACCGGGGAATCGCTCAAGAGCTTCGGCTCAAGAAGCCGCATCCATGGGTACTTTATACTGCCAACGGTTCTGGCCCCCAACCGCACCGTGACCTTGTCCAGGGAAGATCTGACACGCTTCAGTTTCTCCGATGGGCTTTATACCTACGGCGAAGGCAGTCTGCGCGGCCCGGACGACAATATTGACCTGCGGCTGACGACCGACACGGAAGGCAATATCGTCAAT
>JBCCUH010000067.1:0-9217 GCA_039197405.1 Pseudomonadota bacterium | reverse complement strand
GATGAAAATATCTGTGCCCTTTGCCATCGGCAGGCGCATAGCCGAAATACTCTGACCAATCGGCCGCATATCCGATCTTGCATGCAGGCCCGAGGATGGCCCTGACTTCCGCCGCAAGATCAATCAGATGCGCAACCGCAGGAAAGAAATGCGAAGCGCCGCGTATCTGCGTCAGCCCACGCATCTCTGATCCGATGCAGAAACTGTCAACGCCCCCAGCAGCAGCGCAAAGCGCAGCATTGTGCAGGATGAACCTGCGAAAACTCCATTCGTCAGGGCCTCTGTAGGCAACTGTCTCATTGCCGATGGAAAAATGCGCCGCGGTCGCGGTCCCGAAAAAGCCGTCCACCTCGGCTGTGGCCGCCGCCGTTTCATCCGGCGATCCCTCGCGCAGCGGTGCGACAGAGCATGTGATGCGCCCGCGCCAGGGCAGCCTGGGCTGTTCGCCTTCCGCGCTATAGGGGTTGGGCAGCCCGTTGCCTTCATCCTGATCCATCAGAATAAACGGGTAGAACATCACGTTCTGCCCGGCATCCTGAAGCGCGTGAATGGCCTCGATAACTGAATTGTCCGACGGTGTGCCACCATAAACCGGACGGCCATCGCGCTGCGAAATCACCTGCGCCGTGGCCCGTGTCAGCCCGCTCACCCCCCATTGCAGGCGATCGCCTTCAAACTCCGCCTGCTCAACCTTGGGCCTGATCCGGCAGTGATTGCAGCGCAGATCATCCCCGAACCAACTGACGATCAGCGAGGCGGCCTGGCAATTTGGCAGTTCTTCCCGCAGCATCTTCAGCGAAGTTGCCATATCGCTGCGATAGCTGGGCGAGTTGACATTCACCGATGTGCGCTTGCCCAGCCCATGATCGTAATGAACCGGCGTAGTGGCCAGGGCAAACTCGCCAGAGCCGGGCATCAGCGCTACGCCCCTGATCGCCTGGGTCATATCCTGCGCTATCGCGGGCAACTCGTTGGTCGCCCCGCGAATAACCTCGAAGGTAAACTGCGGCACCCGGTTGCCATAATCCGCAACCTTCAGGTTCTCGAAAACCACATAGGCGGTGCCGCGATAGGCGGGCGCAAGGCCTGCGCCTTCCACAGCTTCAATCTTCGGATCAGGCAGTTGCCCGGCTGACCCGTTGTAGACGCGCATGTTCAGATCAGCTGGCGCCACCTCAACGCCATCAGCCCAGATCCGGCCCACCGAGGTGATCTCGCCCTCGCAAAGTGCAACAGCAATCGACACCGAATAGGCGTAGACCTGCGTAACCGTGGTGTTCGAGGTGGTGACCGTACTCGGCGCAACCGTTTGCGACGTTGCGCCCTTGCCGCCCAGCAAACCGCCCGCTGTGCTGCTGCCCGACGATGTGCCGCCCTGCGTTTGCTGCGACGTCTGAATACCTGTCGCGGTGTAGACGCGCTCTTCGAACTCGCTGGACCAGATCACCTGCCCGGCCACCCGCATGCGCCCAAAAACCTGCCCGACAGGCTTGCCTTCCCCCGCTGCGGTCATCCTGAACCGGTTCATCTGCCCGGTCTGCACCGTCTCCGAGCCACCACCCGAGATATGCTGAGGCGTGCTGACGCTTTGGCGCCTGTCGATGGCATTGCCGATCATCGCGCCTGCGAACCGGCCAATCGCGGTCATCGACAGCCCCAGAACCGATCCCCCGATGGAGGACCCAAGCGCCGCGCCCGCCGTGGACAAAAGAATAGTTGCCATCGCTCAAACCTCGTTTGGAAAATGAAATCGCGCCGCGATCCGGCGGCGCCAGGGCTGGCTCAGCGGGCTTTCGGTGACCGCATGACCACTGTAGGCGTGAATAAACCGCGCGCCCTCTGCTGCGCTCTCGGACAGCACCCCAAGATGTTTGGCAATGCCGCCATCTTTCATCCGAAAAAGCAGCACCTGAGCTGGCTCCAAAGCGGCATCGCGTTCAACCCGCATCAGGTGCCGCACCGCCGCCTGCATCAGCACTTCGTTGCGTTGCGGTTCCGCCCAATCCTGCGAATAGGCTGGCACCGTCTCAGGCTCCGCACCAAAAAGCGCACGCCAGATCCCGCGGATCAAACCAAGGCAATCGCAGCCCGCCCCAAGGGCAGAGCCTTGATGCACATAGGGTGTGCCAACCCAGCGCCGGGCAATGCTTACGACCGCTTCGGGATCAGCTGTCAGCCCGCTCACCGTCGGCTTCCGCCATCCTTGGCGCCCGATTTCGTCGGATGCACCATCAGCCACTCTTCTTCAGGAATGTCCGGAAACCCGCGAAAATTTACGCCATTGGAAAACTTCACCCGGCACGTCTCGAACCGCTTGTCGCAACCGGCAAACAAACGCACGCTGTCGCCCGGCGATACATCCACCCGCAGCGGCTCCCACAGCGATATCTCGCGCAGCGCACCTAATATGCGATCGACCTTGATGCTCGCAGACAAAAGCCGCCCGGCACCGGACAGGATCTGCATGCGTCCGCGTTCGAACCAGGTCGGCGCATAACCGCCCGCCCCGGCAAACTGAAACACCCGCGCGTTCTGGACGCTATGCACTTGCACATCCACATGAAACCCGCTGGCCTGCAGGTTGACGCCGCAGGCCGCATCCCCCAGAACCGCGCCGCAGGGACGTTGAAAAACGCGCCCAACAGGTCGGTTCAAACTGTCCGTCAGCCCGCGCAATTCCGCCTGAAAAGCCCCACCCGCCCGGCGGATCTCGCCGATATTGCCGCGAAACTGCAACACACGCTCGCTCGGGTTGCGCCAGTTAACAAGCCAGGACAGCACCTCGGCCCCGTCGAAAAACCCCGCATCCACGTCAGCGTCTTTGATCGCCGCATCGCTGATCGCGCCAATGGCTTCGGTATTGTCCACCGCCAGTCCCGTCGTCTGCTGCAACGCCATGGCCGAAAGGCCGCTGTCGGGCGAAAACACCTGCCCGTCAAAGGCCAAAGCGACATCATGATCGGTGAAGCCAAACCGCACACCATCTTTGCGAAAGATCTGCCAGGCGCGGCACAGCGTCGTGCACCCGGTGTCCAGATGCGCCTGTAACGTGGCAGGCAGCGCGCTCATAGCCGCACCTCCACCACCGGTATGGACGGGACCTCACCGGCCTGAAACGAAGCAACCGATGTGTGAATGCGGTCCGTGTCAAACCGCACCGGCACGTCAAACTCGAATCCGGCCAGCACCTCGCGCCCTGCATCCGGCGCGCGGTCAAAGGTGATCGTACCTTGCGTCAGATCCAATGCATAATGCACATCAAGCTGCTGGGGATCACCGGCAATCGACACCGCAACAGTGCCTGACACCGGCTTCACAATACGCCGTGCATAGCTTTGATCGCCAGACTGATAGGTCTTGGTCAGGCCGAATACGGTAGTCTCGCCATCCCCATATCCAATCACCTGGTCCTGATCGGAGACATCCTCAGACGGCGCGCTGGATTTGTAATCAGCCCAGTCCTTCCACCGGAACGCAAACATTTGCCCATGCCGCGCCTCAAAGAAATGCAACACCTCTTCCAGCTCATCCAGTGACCGCATGCCCATTCCGGCATCATAGCGCCTGCGCGAATGGGCCCAGGGCGTGTTGCGTTCTTCAAATCCATTGCTCAGCGTCACGATATCGGTGCGCCGTTCAGGACCGCCGAGCGAGCCGAAGCTCAAGGACGCGGGAAAGCGAACTTCATGAAATTGCATTGGTAATCCCTCCAAAGGTTTCGTTCTTGCCAGGCGCAGGTCACGGCGTGCTAGCGCGCACGCTGGGATCGCGACATGAGCCGGCTCATCTGCGCAGCAATCTGGGACTGCGACCTTCGAAACCCTTCAGCATCCGGCGTTGTGATATGCATGGTGACATTCACCGCCCCGCCGCCGCCTGCGGCCTGCACACCCAGCTTGCCGTCAGCGCCGCGCGTTAACGGCATGATCGCCTCGGGCCCCGCTTCGCCCATCAATCCAGTCGCACCACGCATGGGAAACGCCGTGGGTCCGCTAACAATACCGCCATTGGCAAAGGGCACGACACGCCCTTGCGACAACGGCGCACCGTTTGCAAAGGGCAGCAGGCTTTTCACCAGCCCGCCAACACCGTCCGTCAGCAAACCCGACACATGACTGGTGACCGGTTTGATCGCCGCGTTCAGCGCCGTGTTGGTCATCGACCGACCAATGTCCTTCAAGGCATCACTCAGCTTCTTGCCGTCAAAAAGCACATCCTCGAACGCCCCCTTGAGCGATTTGCTCAAGGACACATCCAGGCTCTGCACATTGCGCCCTGTGGCCTCGAACGTGCCCTGTATTCGCTTGAGCTCCGCATCAAAGGACGCCGCCACGCCAGAGGCATTGGCAAAGCTTTGCTCCAGCGCGTCCATCTGCTCTTCGATCGGGGTGGCGCTGTCAAATTCACTCATCGTCCATCCTTTCAGATTTTGCGGTCGTATCGGGGTAAAGGCGCAGCAGATCGCTCAACCGCGCCCGTCCCATGGGCGCGCCATCGCGACTGCCATGCCCCAGCATCACCATCAGCTCAGCCGGTGTCAGCGCCCAGAATTCCGCCGGGCGCAGGCCAAGCTTCCCAAGCCCCGCGCGCATCAGTGCAGGCCAGCCGACTGTGCTCATCCCGCCCGCTCTTCCGGCAGCAAAAACGCTCGCGCCAGCAACTCTGCCGCACTGGCCGCCGCCTGCATCGGCCCGCCCTCTATCTCGGCTGCCAGCAAATCCTGCGCCTCGACGGGCCAGCCGCCACCGCGCAGGCCTGCAATGATCAGGATCAGTACATCGCGCGTCGAAAACCGGCCGCTTTCAAACCGCTCGACCAATGCCACCAGCGTGTCCTCCCCCATGCGTGCCTCCAGTTCCGCCAGCGCGCCCAGGGTCAAGACCATGCGCCGTTCCTGCCCATCAACGCGCAGGCTGACCTCACCGCTCCAGGGGTTGGTCATCACACATCCGCCGTAAAGCTCAGCTCGCCAGCGCTCGACATCGCCATCTCGTAAGTGGCCTCGCCGTTATGGGCGCCCGCATATTCGATCGAAGTGATCTGAAACTTGCCTTCCACGGTGCCGAAATCGGGGATGATCACCTGAAAGAGCGGCAGTTCGCCGTCGAAAAAGATCTGCCGCGCGCGTTCATCCGTCGCCTCATCGCGAAACACACCAGATCCAGACAGCGCTGCAGTTTTCACGCCCGCGCCGCTCAAAAGCTCGCGCCACCCTCCAGCACTGCTGAGATTGGTCACATCAACCGCCTCGGCGTTAAAACTGATCCGCGTGGCGCGCAAACCCGCCAGCGTCTCGAATGTGCCGGAACCTGTGCTGTCCACTTTGATCAGCAAGTCTTTTCCATTTTGAACAGCCATGTGGCCTCTCCATTTCTTCGAAAGATTGGGATTGCGGGACCTGCGCGGCGCTAGCCGTCAACACGCACCCGAAAACTAAGATCGATCCGCCGCTGTCCGGCAGCGTTGCGCTTGGACTGCGCTCCGCGAAACCACAGGCCCGCCACAGCCCCCCGGCTGAGCGTCAGGACCGGTGCATCCATCGCGCTGGTGATCGCCGCAGCTGCCTCTTTTAAAGCCAGAAAGCTGTCGACACTGCTGATCACCGAGATTTTCACATCATGCAGCGCACCCTGCGCCAGCTTGTCAGAGGCATCCTTGACCGCTTCCTCTCCGATCAGAACATAGATGTCGGGAAGTGGTCCCGCAGGCACGGCATCATAGACATGCGCGCCAACCAGCGTGGCAAGCGGCGCATCGCCGGCCAGCCGTGAATAGATCGCTGTTTGCAAAGCATCGGACAAAAGCGCCATCATTGGGCCACCTCCTCCTTGGCGTAGCAGGTCAGATAGCGCCCTCTGGGGTCATCTTCCGCAACAGCGGTGATCGCATAGAGCCGCGCGCCTTCGCGAAATCTCTGATCGGGACGCGGGCGCATGCTGGAGCCACTGGGCGCTGAGCGCAAAATGATCTTCATCGGCACGAACGACCGCACCACCCCGGCCTCTGCCGTCGCTCGCCCGGTCCCGCTGTCGATAGCCACCCACATCCGACCCAGCTCGGTCCATTCGGCGCGGGCACCCCCTGCACCATCCGGCACCGGAACCCGCTCTTCCAGGATCACATGCCGTGTCAGGCGTGGCACTGCCTTGAAACCGGTCATGATGCATCCCCCGAAAACAACCGGACCGGGCGATATCGCTCCAGCAGGCTTTGCACACCAAAGGGCATGCAGCCGCGCGCGAGCGAGGTCTCATCGCGATATTCATAGTAATGCGCCGCCAACAGCAGCACCGCCTGCGCCAGGTCATTGGGAAGCCCGTCCCAATCCGCCGCATACCCGGCGGTAAATGTAATCACGGTTTTGCCGCCCGATGCGATGGATGGCATCGCGCCCACCACGGCACAGACACGCGGGCGCTGCGCATCCTCCAACAGGGAAAAATCGCCGGTATCAAGCGGCGTTTCCACACCAAAGCGGTCAATCAAGGTCACACCATCAATGGCCGAAACCGGGGCCAGTGGCAGAACTTCACTGTCCAACACGCGCCACCGTGTCAGTGTCCAGGAAAACCCGCGCGCGATCAGCGCCTTGCCTGTGCGCGCCTCGACGGCTGCCAGCGCCGCCCTGAGAAAACTGGCAAGCACCGCGTCCTGAAGGTTGTCCTCGGCAAACCCGGTTCCCATGCGCAGATGCGCTTTGAACGCGTCGAGCGGCAGCGCAGCTTCCGGCACCTGGGTGTCTTCAATCAACATCATAGAAGTCTCCAACGTCTTGCACCTCTTCCGCCTCGGTGCGCGGGGCCTGTTGCAGGCACGCGCGGCTGCGTTGCTCGGACGGAGGGGAGCAGCTAGACAACACAGTTTGATCCGCGCGTGCCCTTCATGCACGAGGTGCCGGGGCAATGCCCCACCCCCTCGCGCATTGCGGTCGCGCCCCAGCCTTTAGGCCGCGAATTTCAGCACTTTGATGGCATTGAAGTCAGTCACATCCCCGCCCACGCGTTTGGTGGCATAGAACAGAACATTGGGCTTGGCGCTGAAGGGATCGCGCAGAACGCGCAGGTCAGGCCGCTCGGCAATCGTATAACCTGCGCCAAAATCACCAAAGGCAATCGCCGGTGCCCAGGAAGCAATGTCCGGCATGTCTTCGCAGATCACCACCTTATAGCCCATCAGCAGCGACGGCTCTCCGGCGGCAAACCCGTCAGACCACAGGAACCGCCCGTCGCCGTCCTTCAGCTTGCGCACTGCGCCCGCTGTCTTGGAGTTCATCACGAAGGTCCCGTTGGCCCGGTAACGTGCAGGCAGCGCATAAACGAGATCGACAATCGCATCGGCAGGATTTGCAATGGAAAAACCCGCATCGGCGCCTGTAACCACATGACCAATCTCGCCCCAGACTTCCGTGCCGTTGGCCGCCGTGTTGTAGGTCAGCAAACCTTTGGGTTTGTCCACACCATCGCCGCTGATGAAAGCCGCTGCCTCCGCGCGGGCAAACCTGTCCGCGATCTTGCTTGCAAGCCAACCCTCGATGTCAAACGCGCTGTCATCCAGCAGCCGCTGTGACACTTTCGGCAGGGCACTCAGCTCATGCAGCGCAATCGAAATACGATCCACCTGCGGCGTGCCGCTCTCTACGGTGTCAGCCGTCTCGCTGGCCCAGCCAGCCCCCGCATCGGTATGATCCACCAACACGTCATAGCTGGTCGCCTCAACATTCACGACCGATGCGACCGCACGCAACGAGGCTGCGCCCTTCAACACCGACTGAACCGCCTCCGAGGTCTGCGGGTCCACCAGATAGCCACCATCGGCTGCCACGGATGTGGACATCGCTTTACCTTCCAGCTCAATACCGCGCAGGGCGTCTTCCTCGCCAGAGCGCAGATAAGCGCCAAAGGCTTTTTGATGCGGGGCTGTCTCGGCACTCGTTGCCGCCAACACGGGGCGCGCATGGCGCGTCAGGGATTTGCGTTCAAACATGGTCAATCGCTCTTCTTGCTGTTGAAGTTTCGTCGTGATGTCGGCCCTGTGGCTCTGAAAACCGGCCACGAATTCCGCCAGGGCGGATTTCAGATCGTCAGCCGGAGACAAAGCCTCTCCGGCCCGAGACGGTGTCTCAGGAGATATCATCTTGTCTTCCTCGCTTGGTTAATTCAGAAAATGCTCCGTCAGGTCGCAGGGCGCCGGGGGTTGTGCCTGAACCCGTCCGCCACACTCCGGAAAAGCGCCGCAATATCCCGCAAATCCACTTCTGCTTGCGGCATCGGCGCTTCGGCCTTGGCACCAACGCGGGCGCTAGGGAGCATCGGGAAGGTCACCAGCGACACCTCCCAAAGCTCCAGTTCCTCAAGCAGGCGCGCACCCGCCGTGCTGCGACTGGCTTTCTTCGTTCGATAACCGATGGACAGCCCGTCAATCGCCCCCGCCTCGATCAGCGCCGCCGCCTCTCTCGCGCGCGCCACATCTTCCAGCAGGCGGCCTTTCACATAAAGTCCCTTGGTGTCTTCACGCACCTCGGTCCAAACCCCGATAGGCTGCGCCGGATCATGCTGCCACAGCATCTTCACCCGCCGCCCCTTGTCGCGCAGCGCCTGAAGCGACTGCGCATAAGCGCCTTTCTGCACCTCATCGCCGCCCTGATCGGCCACGCCGAAATAGGACGCATAGCCGTCGATCTGCATCGCATCGGTCACGCTCAGGGTCTCGTCAAATCTGCAGAACTTGCGTTCCAATCCACTCGCCTCGGTCATCGCTACTTCCTTTCAACAGACGCCCCTGCTTGGATCGCAGGCCGTCCACTTGCGTCTCTGGTTCAATAATATCGCGGCAAATCTCAGCCGGGATGTGACAGAGCAAAGCCCCAAATCGTCATCCGCCTCACCCCCCCAGCAGCAGCGGTTGCACAGCTTGCGCCAGGATCACCGCAACGACGCCGTAAACCGTCAGCCACAGTCGCTTCTCCAGCCGCTCCATGACCATCTCGATCCGGTCTAATCGGCTGACCAGACCCTCATGCTGCAGCTTGGCAACCCGCTCATTGGCCTCCAGTCGTAACGCAGGTGCGCAGTCGAAGGCTTCAAATCCATAGCGCTCACCCATCTGATCGCGCCTCCGGACGGGCCTCGGCCAACGGCGGCAATCCCAACATGCGCCGCTTCTCTTCCGGTGTCAGAAAATCAGCGCCCGCCACGCGCGCCCATTGCGCGTCGCGCTC